>JAOUJD010000224.1 GCA_029883565.1 Burkholderiaceae bacterium | reverse complement strand
GCATTGCGGATGCCGCCCTCGGCCAGCCAGCCCTTGTACTGGCTGAACGGCGTCATCGACACCTGGGCCCACATCGGGCCATAGCCGACCCAGGAGCCCGGGTCGCCCCACGCATTGGGATTCGTCTGCGACCAGTTGATCGCCGCGTAGAGGTTGTCGCGCGTACCCGCGGAACCCGCGATCATCCCGAAAAGGTCGGTGCCCTCGGCCCCGTTGTCGCCGAACACGATGAAGATCGTGTTCTCGTACTCGCCGATCTTCTTCAGGTGGTCGATGAGCCGGCCGACGTGATGGTCCATGTTCTCGACCATCCCGGCATACAGCTCCATCTTCTTGCCGAGTATGTAGCGGCTTGCTGGGGCAAGCACGACCGGATCGGGCACGAACCACATCCGTTCAGCAAGCTCGGTGCCGGCCGGCATGATGCCCATCTCGACCTGCCGCTTCAGCCGCTCCTGTCGCACGGCGTCCCAGCCCTTGTCGTATTCGCCAGGGTGCCGGCTGCGCCACTCCTTCGGCAGGTGATACGGATCGTGCGGCGCCTGGTGCGCCACGTACGCGAAGAACGGCTTGCCGTCGCCCTTGTTGGCGTCGATGAAGCTGATCAGCTTGTCGGTGTAGGTCTTGGTCGCGTAATAGTCGTCGGGCAGCTTGGTCAGGTAGCGGCCATCCTCGGTGAAGACCGACTTCGGCGAGGCCGCCGTGATGTTCGTCATGTCCCAGTAACTGCCGCCGCCGTCGAGCAGCGAGAAGTCGCGCTCGAAGCCGCGCGCCGCCGGGATCTGGTCGGGTGCCTTGCCCATGTGCCACTTGCCGACCATGTACGTGTGGTAGCCGGCCGCCTTCAGCAGCTGCGGCATCGTGACCACCCGGTCGTTGAGGTAGCCCTCGTACCCGACCGCGCCCCGCTGGTTGGGCGCGATCCACTCGTCCATGTTGCCGAGGCCGCTCAGGTGCGTGTCGACCCCGGAAAGCAGCATGGAGCGCGTGGGCGAGCTGCTCGCGTGCGTGTAGAAGTTCGTGAAGCGCACGCCCTGCTTCGCGAGCGCGTCGATGGCCGGCGTCCTGATCTCGCTGCCGTACGAACCCAGGTCGGCGAATCCGAGGTCGTCGCCGAGGATGATGACGATGTTAGGGCGGCGGGGAGCGTCGGCGGCCACCGCCACAGCGGGTGCCGCGAACGCCGCGGCCATGAAGGCCGCGCACAGCGCCTTCTGCATCCGGGTCAGGTTGACGGCGGGGCGGTCGCTAGTGACGTACTTCGAGTTCATGGTGGAACACCTGTTCAGGCTGTTTCGGGTGCCTGGCGTAACGGCGAAGCCCGGCCGATTCGGCACGGGCGACGTTACGCCATTGATCTGGCGGTCGGCAGTCTCCTGCCCTCGGAAAGAACAGTCGCACGGTCAGGGATAAGGTTCCGGCGCCACGCCGGAAGCGTCTATCGGAATTCCGCAGCCTAGTCACTGACGCCGGCTCGCCCTTTGATCTGCCGCAGCTTCGATCGGTCGGCGTGGAGCGCACTGTTGCTGCGACGCATCCTGGCTCCGGCGACTCGCCCGCCCTTTCGCAGGGTCCTTCCTGGCGGGTGGACAGTGGATTCCGTGCGAGCCATTGACCCGCATGCCCTGAGGGTCGTCGCAATCGACGACCTCAGGGACCGCGCTCCTGACGCCTGATTGCTCACCGACGCAGCAGACGCCGTCCCTCATTTGGGGAACAGCAGTGTCAGCTGCAGCCGCAGGCCCCAGCCCTTGGGGCCGTCGTCGGGCGCGCTAACCCAATACTTTCCCGCCGCCGCGAACTGGAGTATCTGCGGTCCGATCTTGAACAGTTGCCCCGCCTGAACGATCAACGGAACTGACCATTGCTCGCCCTTCCAGTCGTATGTAGCTTCCGTATAGGCGCCGATGGTCATGTGCGTCGGGGTGGTGTAACTGAAGAACGGCTGCGCGGAGGTGACGTTGACGTCGTTCCGGCTGTCGTCACCGGCGACGGACCAGACATGGCTGCCCAGATAGCCGACCGTCCATGGCCCGGACTGCTTCAGCACCACGAACGTCGGTCCGATGCCCCACTTCTTGGTGCCCAGCACGTCCTGGGTGGCCGTGGGCAGCAGGAAGACCGGCCCCGCCCCCCAGATCCAGCCCCCCGCAGTTGGCTCCTTCGGCGAGAAGAACAGGCTGGCGGTCGTGTCGCCCAGACCCGATTCGTTCAGAGCGGCCATCGGGAAATTCTTCTGATCGGCGAGCGGGATGATGGTGCGCGTGATCAGGTTCCAGTCGTTGTTCAGCGAGAACGGAATCACCGGTTGAAAGATCACGCGGCTGACCTTGGCGCCGTCGTTCGCCCCGCCGTACTCGTCCCGGTTGTACTGGATCGGCACGCTGATCAGCGCCGCAACCGGGTTCGACAACTTCTTCGCCAGTTCTGCCGCCTGATCGTCCTGTGCCAGAGCCGGAGCCGCCATCACCCAGGCCATCGCCGCCAGAGCCATCGCCAGGTCGTGTCGTTTCATCATGATCCCCTACTCGAAGAGCGCATCGCCATGGGTCTGCCGATGCGGAGACACGCGATTCTTCTCGTCCAGGACTGCAAAGCTGTCCGCGCTGACTTGCTGGAATTTCATGGGAACCCTCGAGGTCCGGGAGATCGCACCGGGTTCCGTCCGGGTCGGACGCGGCGACGTGGGGTGGCGCCGAACCTCTCCACGGGCGCGCATCGCCCCGGGCGGCAGCGTGTGCCGTTGAAGGACTCTGTTGGCTGTACGCCGGGCAGCGTCGGCCTCCCCTTCCGGGTCGGCGACAGTGGATAGTCTCCTGCCGCATTCTTCGATCGTAGAGGCGAATTCCGCAGCGGGGATGGCCAGATACTCTTCCGATTGATCTGCAGCAGACAGGCCTGCACGGCGCGAGGGTCGCCGATTCTTCGAGGCTGCCGTTCCAGCGGCGCGCCAGCCCTCCATCAGGATTTCAGACAGCGAGCGAACGGTGAATCCCGCCGGGGCCATCGAGCAGCCAAGAGTCACGGTCGTCGAGATCACCGATCCGACGGACGCGAATGCCGGCATCGAATTGATGGACCTCGACGCCGTCCAGCTTCAGTCAACGCCCTTTCGCGCGCGCCGGACCATCGTCCGCCTCGACGCGTCCACGGTCGCGTTCCACGCGACCAACCTGCGCATCCGCACTCGCACGTTTGTCCGCAAGGACCTGGTCGGCTACGTCGCCTTCGGCGCACGGGCGCGCGGCACGGTCAACGGGCTGCAGGTCCGCCCTGGCCTGATCCTGGCTGCGGAGCCCGGCGTCAAAGCCACGTTCGTGACCGACGCCGGTTGGGAGAGCATCACCTTCCTGCTCTCGCCGGCCGACATCGGTTCCCGCCTGCACCAGCGCCAGCGGGAGGGCAGGTTTCGTCTGCCACAAGGTGGCGAGGCGCTGCAGGTCAGCGCCGAGACGGGTCGCGGCCTGTTCGATTGGGGAAAGCGCCTCGTCGACCTGGCCGAGCGGCATTCCTCCTTGTTCGACGAGCGGAACAGCGAGCGGTGTGCCGCCGAGGCCGAATTGTTCGAGACGCTGCTGGCGGCCCTGGGCGCGGCCAACGACTTCGAGCCCGATCGCGGCGACCGGACACGGCAGGCCTACAGCCAGATCGTGAAGGTCGTGGAGGATCACGCCCTGGCCCAAACGGGCGAGCGTCTCAGCGTCACCGACCTCTGCAGAGTTGCCGGGGTCAGCGAGCGCACCCTGGAATACGCGTTCAAGGAACTCCTGGGACTGACCCCTCAGGGCTATCTGACCCGGCTGCGGCTGAACCGCGTGCGGCGGGCCCTGTTGGCGGGCGCCCGGTCGGCAAGCACAATGCCCATCGACGCGGTGCGCCAGGTCTGGCGCCTCGCACCCGCCAGACGCTGCGGGAATGGAGGAGAGCAACGATGACCCTTGGCATGCAGGCGCTGCTGGCGTTCGCCCCGATCGGGCTGTCCGGCATTCTGCTGGTGGGACTCGCCTGGCCGGCGAAGAGAGCGATGCCGCTGGTCTACGCCGCGACCGTGGCGATTGCGCTCCTGGCCTGGGGCGTGAGCCTGAATCGCGTCCTGGCCGCGACCATCGAGGGGCTCATCATCACGGCGCAGGTGCTCTGGATCATCTTCGGCGCCCTGCTGCTGCTCAACACGCTGAAGCACTCCGGCGGCATCGCCAGCATCCGCAGCGGCTTCTCGCGCATCAGCCCGGACCGACGGGTGCAGGCGGTCCTGATCGCCTGGCTGTTCGGATCGTTCATCGAGGGCGCCTCCGGCTTCGGCACCCCGGCGGCGGTTGCCGGACCGCTGCTGGTGGCCGTGGGCTTCCCTGCACTGGCCGCGGTGATGCTCGGCATGATGATCCAGTCGACCCCTGTGTCGTTCGGCGCGGTCGGCACGCCGATGCTCGTCGGCGTGCAGGGCGGGCTTCAGCGCGAGGCCATGACCACGGCGCTGCAGGCCCAGGGCCTGGGCTGGCCGGCCTTCTTCGACCTGGTGGTGAGCCAGGTCGCCATCGGCCACGCGATCTGCGGCTTGCTGATGCCCCTGCTGCTGGTCATGTTCATGACCCGCTTCTTCGGCCGCAACCGCTCCTGGACCGAGGGGCTCGCCATCGCGCCGTTCGCGCTGTTCGCGGCGCTTGCCATGCTGGTGCCCTACGCGCTGGCCGGCGTCTTCCTGGGACCCGAGTTCCCTTCGCTGCTCGGAGGCCTGTGCGGGCTGGCCGTGGC
>JAOUJD010000025.1 GCA_029883565.1 Burkholderiaceae bacterium | reverse complement strand
CATGGTTCGTGGATCGCGGTATCCGTCTGGACCGGCTTCACCTTCGTCGGATTCTTCACCCCCATCCGTCCGTTGTTCGTGGAGCTGATAACGCTCACGCTGACCGGTTGGTCGCTGTTCTGGATCCTGTTCTATGGATTCGCGACCTACGGCAATGCCGGCTGGATGCGGGAGCAGGTGTGCAAGTACATGTGCCCCTATGCCCGGTTCCAGAGCGCGATGTTCGACCCCGACACGCTGATCGTGACGTACGACCGCGAGCGTGGCGAGCCGCGCGGCCCCGGCAGCAAGAAGACGTCGCGGGCGCAGCAGGGACTGGGCGACTGCGTCGCGTGCAACCTGTGCGTGCAGGTCTGCCCCACCGGCATCGACATCCGCAACGGCCTGCAGTACGAGTGCATCGGCTGCGCCGCCTGCATCGACGCCTGCGACCACGTGATGGAGAAGGCGGGCCTGCCGAAGGGTCTGGTGCGCTACTCGACCCAGCACGCGCTGGAGGGCCACTTCGCGGGCGCCGGGATCCGGCGCAACGTGCTGCGCCCCCGGGTCTTCGTCTACGCTGGCATCCTCGGCCTCGTCACCGCGGCACTGGTGGTCGCCGTGGCCATCCGCGTGCCGCTGAAGGTCGACGTGATCCGCGATCGCGGCACGCTGGCGCGCGAAGTCGAGGACGGAAGGATCGAGAACACGTACCGGCTGCAGGTGATGAACACGAGCGAGGGACCGCACCGCTTTGTCGTTTCGGCGGTCGGGATCGACGGCCTGCAGATCGCGTCGCAGCCGGAGTTCGAGTTGCCCGGCGCCAGCAGCCAGTCGGTGGTGGTCCGCCTGCGGGCCGCGCCGGAGGCGATCAAGCCGGGTTCGAACCGGATCATGCTGACCATCGTGGCTGCCGATGACCCGTCGATCCAGGTGAACGAGAAAACCGTATTCCTCGGCCCGATCCGGTAGGAGAACCGATGACGTCCACCACCCCTGCCGTCACGCCCTGGTACCGCCAGGCCTGGCCCTGGTTCCTCATTTCGCTGCCTGCGACGGCGGTCGTGGCGGGCCTGATCACGTTCTACCTCGCCGCACGAGGCTGGGACGGACCGGTGGCCAACGACTACTACAAGCAGGGCCTGGCGATCAACGAAGAGCTGACGCGCTCGAGCCGGGCCGCCGAACTTGGCGTGACCGCCAGCGTGAAGCTGAGCGGACTCGCGGCCGGCGAGCGCGTGCGCGTCGAACTACGGTCGGCGCAGCCGCTGCCGGTCGAGCCGGCGCTGCGCCTGCGACTGATCCACCCCGGACGGCGCGACGCCGACCGGCTGGCCGTGCTTGCGCGCTCGGACGTGGGAGCGGACGGTCGGTCCGCCGTGTACGTCGGCGAGTGGCAGCAGGGCGAGGTCGACGCGCGTCTCGAACGGCACCCGGTCGCCTGGCAGGTGGTGCTCGAGACGCCGCAGTGGCGCGTCGATGACGGATTCAGCGCGGGCGGGGCGGGCGAATTCCCGCTGCGTGCACGCTAGACCGAACGCAACCGGGAGGAGACGATGAGCAAATCTCTGGCGCAACGACTGGGATGGGTGCTTTGGCCGTCGTTTCTGGTCGCGTGCGCGGCGGAGCTTGCGTTTTTCGCCGTGTTCGATCCAGCCGACCTGCACCTGTTCGGCGTGCCGATCGAGGCCGAGCGCATGCCCGTGTACACGATCGGGTTCTTCGCATTCTGGATCATCGGCGCGGTGTCGAGCGCCGTGGCGGTCTTCCTGTCCCAGTCGCCGTTCGAATTGAATCGCTGCACGCTGGAACCCAACGAGCGGCCGCTCGGCTGCCCGAAGCGCTGCACGGACGAAATGGCCAGGCGCGCCGAGCGCGCCTAGGAGCGGGATTCGAGGGACGCTTCGCTGCCCGCCTCAGGCGGCGGCGCCGGGCTGCCCGGAGACGATGCCCCGCAGCCCCTCGGTGTCGATGATCCGGACGTGCTTCTGGTTCACTTCGATCAGTCCGTCCTGGGCGAAGCGCGACAGCACGCGGCTCACCGTCTCGAGCTTGAGGCCGAGAAAGCTGCCGATCTCGGCACGGGTCATGCGAAGCACGAACTCCGTCCGCGAATAGCCGCGCGCCTCGAAGCGCTGCGACAGGTTCAGCAGGAAGGCCGCAAGCCGCTCTTCCGCATGCATGCTCCCGAGCAGCAGCATCACGCCGTGCTCGCGCACGATCTCGCGGCTCATCACCTTGTGGAAGTGGTTGCGCAGCACCGGCATGGAGCTGGCCACTTCCTCGAGGCGCTCGTACGGGATCACGCAGACTTCGGTGTCTTCGAGCGCCACCGTGTCGCACGAGTGCAGTTCGCTGCTGATGCCGTCGAGTCCGACCAGCTCGCCGGCCATGTGAAAGCCAGTGACCTGCTCGCGGCCGTCCTGCGACATCACCGTGCTCTTCAGGAACCCGAGGCGCACCGCGTACAGCGACTCGAACCGATCGCCTGCGCGGAACAGCGAATCGCCTCGCTTGACCTTCTTGCGCGTTGCAACGAGTTCCTCCAGCTTTTCGATGTCCTTCAGCGATAACCCTACTGGCAGGCAGAGTTCGCGCAGGTTGCAGCTCGAGCAGGCGACGCGGAGGTTGGCGATGTTGACGGTTGGCGCGTTCATGTGAGCAGTGCTCTAAGTTGGGCCCATTCTTGGACGGCGGGTCGCAGCCTTCGTCCCCGCCATCCTTTATTGTTCTTTCATGCATCCGGATCGCTCGAGCGTTTCCGCGCGGTTGACCCCGGTCAAGGCTGGGCACACCTCGGCGGAAATAATACTCCAATGCGGAAATGCGCCCTGGATAAGGAACTGCAATGCTGATGTCCACCCGAAGCGAAGTGGCCCTCCCTGACGAGGGGATATTGCGCCGCTTCGACATTCCCGGCCCGCGCTACACGTCCTACCCCACGGCCGACCGTTTCGTCGAGGCTTTCGACGCCAGCGCGTTCGCCGAGGCATTGCGCGCGCGCGAAAAGGGCGTCGCCAACAGCGCACTGTCGCTGTACGTGCACCTGCCGTTCTGCAACACGGTCTGCTACTACTGCGGCTGCAACAAGGTCATCACGAAGGACCGGAGCAAGTCGGCCGAGTACATCGACTACGTTGCTCGCGAGGCCGACCTGGTCCTCTCGCACCTGACCGGCAGCCGCGTCATCGAGCAGCTTCACTTCGGCGGCGGCACGCCGACGTTCATGTCGAACGAGGAACTCGAACAGCTGATGGCGATGCTGACGGAGCGCTTCCCGCTGGCGGAGCGCGGCGAGTTCTCGATCGAGGTCGATCCGCGCACGACCCCGCCCGACAAGGTCGCGACGCTCGGCCGCCTCGGGTTCAACCGGATCTCCGTGGGCGTGCAGGACTTCAACCCGGACGTGCAGAAGGCGGTCAACCGGCTGCAGAGCTTCGAGATGACGCAGGCGACGGTGGACGCTGCGCGCAAGGCCGACTTCAAGTCGATCAACCTCGACCTCATCTACGGCCTGCCGAAGCAGACCCGCGAGACCTTCGCGGAGACGCTCGACAAGGTGATGGTGCTGAGCCCCGAGCGCATCGCGCTGTACCACTACGCCCACCTGCCGGATCGCTTCAAGCCGCAGCGGCGGATCAACTCCGAGGATGTTCCGTCGTCGGAGGAGAAGATGAAGATCATGCTGGATGCCATCAAGCGCCTGACGGCGGCCGGCTACCAGTACATCGGCATGGACCACTTCGCCAAGGCGTCGGACGATCTCGCCAAGGCGCAGCGCCAGGGTCGGCTGCACCGCAATTTCCAGGGCTACAGCACGCGACCGGACTGCGACCTGATCGGCCTCGGCGTCTCATCCATCAGCAAGATCGGCCCGACGTACTCGCAGAACGTCCGCACCCTCGAGGAGTACTACGACCTGCTGAAGCAGGGGATGCTGCCGACGGTTCGCGGCGTGGTGCTCGACCGCGACGACATCCTGCGCCGGGCCGTCATCATGGCCCTGATGTGCCATTTCGAGGTCTCGAAGGAGTCGATCGAGTCCGCGCACATGATCAAGTTCGACGAGTACTTCAAGGCGGAACTGGCGCAACTGAAGCAGTTCGAGGACGAGGGCCTGGCGGAGAACACGCCGGAGTGGGTCACCGTCACGCCGAAGGGCAAGCTGCTGGTGCGGGCGATCGCGATGCAGTTCGACCGCTACCTGCGTGCCGACGAGCGCCAGCGCCGCTACTCGAAGATCGTCTGACCCTTGCCTGAACCCCGGCGCGCACCGCGCGCCGGTCCTGCGGAAGCCCGATGTTCGACCTTCTCTGGGCGCAGATCTTTGCCGCCTTCACGACGGCCCTGCTGGGCGGGCTGCATTGCGCCGGCATGTGCGGCGGCTTCGTGAGCGCGCTCCAGATGAACCGGCCGGCCGGCGTCGCTGCGCGCACGCTGGCGGTCGGCTACCACGCCGGCCGGATCACCAGCTATGCCGCGGCAGGTGCGCTGCTGGGCGCGGTCGGCGGCGCCGTGTTTACCCAGAACATCGTTCCGATCCAGGCGACGCTGCTGGCCTTGGGCGGCCTGATGCTGCTTGCGCTCGGCGTCTCCCTGCTCGGCGGGAACCGCTGGATGAAGCGTCTCGAGGGACCCGGGCAGTTCGTCTGGCGGCTGGTCGGCCCGTATGCGCGCAGGGTGTACCCGCCGCGGACCCGGGGGCAGGCCTACGTCGCCGGGCTCGCCTGGGGCTGGATCCCGTGCGGGATGGTGTACGCCGTCCTGCCTCTCGCGCTGGTGGCCGGCGGCGCGTGGCAGGGGATCGTCGTCATGGCTGCCTTCGGCATCGGCACGCTGCCCAGCCTCACCGTGGTCGACTTCGCCGCATCGCGCCTCGCGGGATCGGGATCGCTCGCCGCCAGCCGCAGCTGGCTCAAGCTCGCGGCGGGCGCCGTCGTGATCACCTTCGGGCTGTCCGGCCTGGCGCACGCGGTGCGGGTGGCGGGCCACCAGTCGCCGGCCATCAACGCGCTGGCGTCCATCTGCCACCGATAGGCGGCGCGCCCCCCGTTCGAACGGCGCGGAACGGTCCGGCGGGTCCGCGCAAGTATCATTCCGCGTGATTCCATCGAGTGCGCGGCCCACCGCGCCCCTGCTGTCATGAAAAGCGCTGAAATCCGCGAGAAGTTCCTCAGGTACTTCGAGTCCAAGGGCCACACGATCGTGCGCGCCTCGAGCCTCGTGCCGACCAACGACCCGACCCTGCTGTTCGTCAATTCCGGCATGGTGCAGTTCAAGGACGTGTTCACCGGCCGCGAGCAACGCCCGTACAAGCGCGCCACGACGTCGCAGAAGTCGCTGCGCGCAGGCGGCAAGCACAACGACCTGGAGAACGTGGGCTACACCGCGCGCCATCACACGTTCTTCGAGATGCTGGGCAATTTCAGCTTCGGCGACTACTTCAAGCGCGACGCGATCCGGTACGCGTGGGAACTGCTGACCGAGGTCTACAGGCTGCCGAAGGACAAGTTGTGGACCACGGTGTACGTGGACGACGACGAGGCCTACGAGATCTGGACGAAGGAGATCGGCGTTCCGGCGGAGCGCTGCGTCCGGATCGGCGACAAGCCTGGCCAGCCGAAGTACGTCTCGGACAACTTCTGGCAGATGGCCGACACGGGACCGTGCGGGCCATGCTCCGAGGTCTTCTACGACCACGGCCCGGCCGTGGCCGGCGGGCCGCCGGGATCCGCGGACGCGGACGGCGACCGCTACATCGAGATCTGGAACCTCGTGTTCATGCAGTTCGACCGCGACGAGGCGGGCACGCTGACGCCGCTGCCCAAGCCGTGCGTCGACACCGGCATGGGCCTGGAACGGCTGTCGGCGGTGCTGCAGCACGTGCACTCCAACTACGAGATCGATCTCTTCCAGAACCTGATCAAGGCGGCGGCGCGCGAGACGGGGGCCACGGACCTCGCGAGCAACTCGCTGAAGGTCATCGCCGACCACATCCGTGCGTGTTCTTTCCTGATCGCCGATGGCGTGATCCCGGGCAACGAGGGGCGCGGCTACGTGCTGCGCAGGATCATCCGCCGGGCATTGAGGCACGGCTACAAGCTCGGGCAGACCAGCCCGTTCTTCCACCGGATCGTGCCCGACCTCGTGGCCGAGATGGGGGCCGCGTACCCGGAGCTGGCGGAGCAGGGCGCGCGCATCGGCGCCGTGCTGAAGCAGGAAGAAGAGCGCTTCGGCGAGACGCTCGACAACGGCATGAGGATCCTCGACGCAGCGCTCGGCAAGCTGTCGTCCGGCGACCCGAAGATGCTCGACGGCGAGACCGTGTTCCTGCTGTACGACACCTACGGCTTCCCGGTCGACCTGACCGGCGACATCTGCCGCGAGCGCGGGGTGTCGATCGATCACGCCGGCTTCAACGAGGCGATGGAGCGCCAGCGCGAGCTGGCCCGCGCCGCCGGCAAGTTCCGCATGGCCGCGGGCGTCGAGTACGTAGGCGACAAGACCCGCTTCACGGGCTATTCGTCGCTGGTGGAGGACGCCAAGGTCATCGCGCTGTACCACGAGGGCGCCTCGGTCAAGCGGCTCAAGGCCGGCGAGAGCGGCATCGTGGTGCTGAACGCGACGCCGTTCTATGCGGAATCGGGCGGCCAGGTCGGCGACCGTGGCGTGCTGGAGTCGATCAGCGACCATGACGTCGTGCGCTTCACGGTGGTCGACACGCACAAGATCCAGGCCGATGTGTTCGGTCACCATGGCACGCTCGAGTCCGGAACGCTGGCGGTCGGGGACGTGCTGCAGGCCAAGGTCGACGCGGCCCTGCGCGAACGCACCCGCAACAACCATTCGGCGACCCACCTGATGCACGCGGCGCTGCGCAGGGTGCTCGGCAAGCACGTGCAGCAGCGCGGCTCGCTGGTCGACGCCGAACGCACGCGCTTCGACTTCTCGCACGACAAGGCGATGGCGCCGGACGAGATCCGCCAGGTCGAGGAAATCGTCAATGACGCCATCCGCAGCAACGCGGCCGTCAGTGCGAACGTGATGAAGTACGACGACGCGATCCGGGCCGGCGCGCTGGCCTTCTTCGGCGACAAGTATGGCGACGAGGTCCGGGTGCTCGCGATGGGAGACCACTCGACCGAGTTATGCGGCGGCACCCACGTGGCCCGCACCGGCGACATCGGCTTCTTCAAGATCGTCGCCGAGAGCGGCATCGCCGCGGGCGTGCGCCGCGTCGAGGCCGTGACCGGGCGCGGCGCGCTGGAGTTCGTGCAGGCGCTGGACCGCGAACTGCACCACGCCGCCTTCCTGCTGAAGGCGCCGGCGTCCGAACTCGGCCAGAAGATCGCGCAGGTGCAGGACACGGTGAAGTCCCTCGAGAAGGAGCTGGGGCGGCTCAAGAGCAAGCTGGCCTCGAGCCAGGGGGACGACCTGGCGGCACAGGCCGTCGACGTCCGCGGCATCAAGGTGCTGGCGGCGTCGCTGGAGGGTGCCGATGCGAAGTCGCTGCGGGAGACGATGGACAAGCTGAAGGACAAGCTGAAGAGCGCCGTCATCGTGCTCGGCGCCGTCGAGGGTGGAAAGGTGCAGCTTGCCGCCGGGGTCACCGCGGATGCGACGGGCAGGGTCAAGGCGGGCGATCTCGTCAACTACGTGGCGCAGCAGGTGGGCGGGAAGGGCGGCGGTCGCGCCGACATGGCGATGGCGGGCGGCACCGATCCGTCGAAGCTGACGCTCGCGCTCGCCAGCGTCCAGGCGTGGGCCGAACAGCGCCTGTGAGCGAGCTCGTCGTTCGTCGCGCGGAGGCTTCCGACGCGGAGGCGTTCGCACGGACCTTCGAGGGCCGCCTGGCCGCGTCGGGAACGCTGCAGACGCCTTACCCGTCGGTCGCGCAGTGGAAGGAACGGCTGTCGGCCGATCCCGGGAAGAACTTCGTATTCGTCGCCCTCGCCGGTGCCGAGGTGGTCGGCAACGCCGGGCTGCATTCGGCCGGCAACACGCGGCGCGCGCACGCCTACTCGGTGGGCATCGTCGTGCGCGACGACTGGCAGGGTCGCGGCGTCGGCACGCGACTGATGGAGACGCTGATCGATCTGGCGGACAACTGGCTCGGTGCGCTTCGCCTCGAGCTCACGGTCTACTGCGACAACGAGCCGGCCCTGAGGCTGTACCGCAGATTCGGGTTCGAAGTCGAAGGCACGCACCGCGCGTTCGCGCTGCGCGAAGGACGGCTGGTCGATAGCTACGCGATGGCGCGCCTTCACCCGCGCCCGCCAATGCTGCCCGCTCCGAGCGGGCGGGAGGGGACCTGATGCAGACGAAGGCCGGGCCGATGCTCGTAAGCAACCTCGAACTGATTCCGGGCCGGCGCATCGTCGCCCACTACGGCATGGTCCAGGGAAGCACGGTGCGCGCGAAGCACGTCGGCAGGGACATCTTCGCGAGCCTGAAGAACATCGTCGGCGGGGAGTTGAAGGCCTATACCGAGCTGATGCAGGAAGCGCGCGACGAAGCGGTCGAGCGCATGATCGCCGAGGCGCGGTCGGTGGGCGCCAATGCGGTGTTGAACGTCCGCTTCGCGACCACGTCGATCGCCGTCGGGGCGGCGGAGATCCTGGCGTACGGCAGCGCCGTGCGCCTCGACGACCAATAGTCCGCCCGCCCGGGATGGAACTGCTCCAGTTCGGCCTGTTCATCGCCTTGCTGGTGGTCGGCTACTTCGCCGGCTCCGCGATCGAGCGCCGGCACTATGCATCGATCCGCCGGCGCGAGCGGGAATACAGCGACGTGCTGGCGTTCATGGTCCGCTTTCCCTTCGACCGCACGACGCCGCAGCGCGCATTCCTCGTCCACGGCGCAGTCGTCGTGAGCGCGGACTATTTCAAGACCTTCATCGCAGGGTTGCGCAACCTGTTCGGCGGCCGGTTCCGGTCCTACGAAACGCTGATGGAGCGGGCCCGACGCGAGGCACTGCTGCGGCTGAAGGCCGACGCAAGGCGCAAGGGCGCGAAGACCGTGATCTGCGTGCGTTTCGAAACCACCCGCATCGCGACCGGATGGGCACCCGCGATGGAAGTTCTCGCCTACGGCACGGCGCTCGTGCCGGATGACGGCAGTCTGCTGCTGCCCGAACCGCGCGCCGGAGCGTCCAGGCTGCTCGGCGACGGGCTGGTGCGGACCCCGGGCTGATCGCGCCGTGCGCCTCGAGAACCGCCAGCCGGCCGAGGGGATCAATTCTTCGTCCGAGCACCCGCTGAAGGAACTGGCATGGCTGCTCGGCGGCAGCGTCGCGCTGGTGGTTGCGCTGGTGTTCGCCGTCTCGCTGAGCGCGCAGTGGATCGCGCCGCGCATCCCTTACAGGTACGAGGCGCGCCTGGCCGCCTCGCTGCCGCCGATCGCAGCTGCACCGTCGTCGGAGCAGGGGCGGGCGGTGCAGGGCGAACTGCAGGCGCTTGCGGACCGGCTGGCGGCGCGACTCGACCTGCCGGAGGGCATGCAGGTGCGCGTCGGCTACTCCGAAGAGAAGACGATCAACGCGTTCGCCACGCTCGGCGGCCAGACCGTCTTTTACCGTGGCCTGCTGGCCCGGCTGGACAGCGAGGATGCGCTCGCGATGGTGATGGCCCACGAGATCGCCCACCTCAGGCATCGCCATGCGTCCGCCGCGCTCGGCCGCGGCGTGGCGGTCGGCGTCATCCTGTCGGTCATCTCTGCCGAACTCGGACGCAGTTCCGCGGCCGGGGTGCTGAACCAGGCGGGACTGGCGACGCTGCTGTCCTTCAATCGCGATCAGGAACGCGAAGCGGACAACGACGCGATGGCCGTGCTGGCGCAGGAGTATGGCCATCTGGGCGGCGCGGTGGACCTGTTCCGGATCATGGCCGGCCTGCCCGGCGCCGATGGTGCGGTGGCACAGGTCGAACTGCTGCGCACCCACCCGCTGACGCGCAACCGCCGGCAGGCCATCGAGGAGGGAGCGCGTCGCCTTGGCGTGGCGCTCGATGGGCAGCGGCGGCCTCTGCCGCCGGCCATCGCCGCGCTCAGGGGCGAATCCGGATGAGCACCGTGTTCAACTTCTGCCCGGCGTGTGCGACCTCCCTGGCGAGGGGTTTGCAGGGGGGGCGCGAGCGCGCGCTGTGCCCGGCGTGCGGCTGGGTGCACTGGGACAATCCGACGCCGGTGGTGGCGGCCGTGATCGAGTACGAAGGCAAGGTCCTGCTCGCGCGCAACGTCGCGTGGCCGGAGAAGATGTTTGCCCTGGTCGCCGGTTTCCTCGAGCGCGACGAGTCGCCGCAGGAAGCAGTCGCACGCGAAGTCCTGGAAGAGACCGGACTCACGGTCAGCGCGACCCACCTGATCGGCGTCTACGAGTTCCGGCGGCGCAACGAAGTGATCATCGCCTTCCACACGCCGGCGGAAGGAACGATCGCGCTCGGCGAGGAACTGGCCGAAGTGAAGCTGCTGGAGCCGGCGCGGGTGCGGCCCTGGCCGCTCGGCACGGGGCTCGCCGTCGCGGACTGGATGCGCGCGCGGGGCCTTCCCGTGGAATTTGCCCCGCTTCCCGGGCGGGGCTAGCGGCGGCCCGTCAGAATCCGATCGTCACGCCGATATTGGCAACCGGGTAGTACTTGAAGCGGGTGATTTCGTTCTGCAGCTTTGCCTGCTCGGCCGCGACGTCACTGCGCAACTGGCTGCACTGCGCTGCGCTCAGGGCCGTGCCGCAGGTTACGGACAGGCTCGCGCTCGGGGTGCCCTGGAACATGACGCCGAGGTCGAAGTAGAAATTGACTCCCGCCCCGGCGACATTGCCGTAGCCGATTCCGAGATACGGCGCCGCGCGGTTGCCGGCCTTCACCGTTCCGCCGAGGCTGCCGATGGCGGCGGCAGGGTACGTGATCCCGTTGATCGTGTAGGACCCGCCTGAGGGCTGGCCCGTGACGTCCGCCTTGTTGTCGTTGACGATGAACCCGCCAGTCAGCCGGAAGGGTCCCAGCGGGCTCCAGTCGAGCAGCAGATTGAGGTTCGACAGCCGCATCTTGGCGTCGTAGCTCACGTCGGTGGCATCGACCGTTGTGTTGAACGACAAGCCAGAGTACCCAATGCGGGCCGCCAAGGTGGGCACCAGGCCGAAGGCGACGTCGGCGCCGACACCTGTCGTTCCGGCCCTCAGCCCGACTCCAGCCGCCTGCGCCGAGCCCGCGATGCACAGCGCCGCGGCGGTGAACAGACACGATCTCATCAATCTCATCACGCTCCTCGAAGGGTCGGCATCCAGGCCGCGAGATTAGTCGAGTCGAGCGCGCCGCGGACCCACCGACGCCCTAGCCGCGATGCGGTATCAAGTCCGGTCCGGCGGTCCGAAGGGCGTCGTCTCGCCCCGCAGCTAGAATCGCAGCTTCGTGCCGGCCCATCGCAGCAGGATGCTCATGCAACCCCCGCCGTTGAACATCAATCACACCAAGGAAATCGACACCCGCGGCCTGAGTTGTCCGCTGCCGATCCTGCGCGCCAAGAAGGCGCTGGCGGAGATGGCGGCCGGCGAGGTGCTCAAGGTCGTGTCGACGGATCCCGGGTCGAATCGCGACTTCCGTGCCTTCTGCAAGCAGACCGGCAACGAATTGCTGGGACAGCAGACGATCGACAAGGACTACATCCACTTCGTGAAGCGCCGATGAACACGCCCGGTGTCCCCGCTCGCCGACCTTCACGCCTGAAGCTGGTCTTCTGGCTGCTGATCGTTCCGGCCGTCCTGGTCGCACTGTATTTCTACGTGGTGCTCAAGTGGGACTACTCGACCGGCGAACGGGCCGGCTGGGTGCAGAAACTATCGAAGAAGGGCTGGATCTGCAAGACCTGGGAAGGCGAACTGTCGATGGTGTCGATGCCCGGGGCGTCGCCGGAAAAGTTCTACTTCACCGTCAGGGACGAAAAGACCGCCGCCGACATCAACGCGGCGATGGGCCGCCGCGTGTCGTTGCACTACGAGGAGAAGGTGGGACTGCCGACCAGCTGTTTCGGCGAAACGCGACACTGGGTGAACCGCGTGACGTTGGTGCCCGACATTCCGCTCGCTCCGGGGATCGCCGTTCCGGCGCCCGTGGCGACGCCGCCTGCGGTGCCAGCTACGCCGACGCCCGTACCCGCTCCGCCGGCGGCCCCGGCTCCTGCTCCGGCATCAGCGCCCGCCGCTGCTGCGCCGGCCGTTCCGGGCCCCGCGCCCGCGCCGTCGGCTCCGTCGAAATAGCTCAGGCGGCCTCCAAGCGGCCAAGCTGCTCCCGCACTTTCGCGAGCGTCGCGGCGAACCCGGCCAGGCGCTCCTTCTCCTGCGCAACGACCGCCGCCGGCGCGCGCTCGACGAAGCTCGCGTTGGCGAGCTTGCCCTCCGCCTTGCGGATCTCGTTCTCGAGCCGCTCGATCTCCTTGCCCAGCCGCTCGCGCTCGGCGCCGACGTCGACCTCGATCCTGAGCAGCAGCCGCAGGTCGTCGACGACCTTGATCGGCGCGGCTGTTCCGTCGGAGGCGGCGTTCACGTCCGCGACGACCTGCACCTCGGAGAGCCGCGCCAGTGCCTGCATGTACGGCGCGAAGGCGGCGAGCGCGCGTGCGTCGCCTGACGCCACGAGCGGGACCTTCTGTGCTGGCGACAGGCTCATCTCGCTGCGCAGGTTGCGCAGGGCATCGATCGCGCGCTTCATCAAGGCCACTTCGGCGTCGGCCTGCGCGTCGATCTTCGAAGGCTCCGCCTTTGGAAACGGCTGCACCATCACCGATGTTTCCTCGTCCGCCCGGCGCTTGCCGGCAAGCACCGACACTTTCTGCCAGAGCTCCTCGGTGATGAACGGGATGACCGGATGCGCGAGCCGCAGCAGCACCTCGAGCACGCGCACCAGGGTCCGCCGGGTGCCTCGCTGCGCGGCCTCGCTGCCGCCCGCGAGCTGCACCTTCGCCAGTTCCACGTACCAGTCGCAGTACTCGTTCCACGCGAACGAATAGATGGCATTGGCCACGTTGTCGAGGCGGTACTCGGCGTAGCCCTTCGCGACCTCGGCTTCGACGCGCTGCAGCTCCCCGATGATCCAGCGGTCCACGGCCGACAGTTCCACTGCTGCCGCCGCGTCGAGGCCGCAGTCACGGCCCTCGGTGTTCATGAGGACGAAGCGCGTCGCGTTCCACAGCTTGTTGCAGAAGTTGCGGTAACCCTCGCAGCGCTTCAGGTCGAAGTTGATGTTGCGGCCGAGCGTCGCGTACGCCGCCATCGTGAAGCGCAGCGCGTCGGCGCCATAGGCAGCGATGCCGGTCGGGAAATGCTTGCGCACCTTCGCCGCGACCTTGGGCGCATCTTCCGGCCGCCGCAGGCCGGTAGCGTTCTTCGCCACCAGTGCGTCGAGGCCGATGCCGTCGATGATGTCGATCGGATCGAGGGTGTTGCCCTCGCTCTTCGACATCTTCTTGCCCTCGGCGTCGCGCACGATGCCGTGGATGTAGACGTCGCGGAACGGAACGCGGCCGGTGAAATGGGTCGTCATCATGATCATCCGGGCGACCCAGAAGAAGATGATGTCGTAGCCCGTGACCAGAACGGTCGACGGCAGGTACAGGTCGTAGGCGATCCTGTCCTCGCCCTGCGGTTGCGGCCAGCCGAGCGTGGAGAAAGGCACCATCGCCGACGAGTACCAGGTGTCGAGCACGTCCGGGTCGCGCGTCAGCGGGCCGGTGCTGCCGGCGGCCCTGGCCCTGGCCTGCGCTTCGCTCTCGCTGCGGGCGACGAAGACGTTGCCCTGCTGGTCGTACCACGCCGGGATCTGGTGGCCCCACCACAGCTGGCGCGAGATGCACCAGTCCTGGATGTTCTCGAGCCACTGGTTGTAGACCGACAGCCACTGCTCGGGAAGGATCTTCACGTCGCCGCGCGCGACCGCCTCGAGCGCCACCTGGGCGATGGACTTGCCGGGATGCAGCGTGCCCGCCGGCGCGGGCTTGCTCATCGCCATGTACCACTGCTCCGACAGGGTGGGTTCCACCACCTCGCCGGTGCGGCCGCAGCGCGGCACCATCATCTTGTGCGGCTTCTCCGACACGACGAGGCCGGCGGCGCGCAGGTCCTCGAGCACCCGCTTGCGCGCGACGTAGCGGTCCAGCCCGCGGTACTTCTCGGGCGCGTTGTCGTTCACGGTCGCGGTCAGCGTGAGGATCGGGATCGGCGCCAGGTTGTGGCGCTGGCCGACCGCGAAATCGTTGAAGTCGTGGGCCGGCGTGATCTTCACGCAGCCGGTGCCGAATTCGCGGTCCACCATTTCGTCGGCGATCACCGGAATCGTGCGGCCGGTCAGCGGCAGCACGAGCTGCGTGCCCACCAGCGCGGTGTAGCGCTCGTCCTCCGGATGCACCGCGACCGCGACGTCGCCGAGCATCGTCTCCGGTCGCGTCGTCGCCACGACCACGCCTTCGCTGCCGTCGGCGCCCGGGTAGCGCAGTTCCCAGATGCGACCGTCTTCCTCTTCGGTCTCGACCTCGAGGTCCGACACGGCCGTCTGCAGCTTCGGGTCCCAGTTGACGAGGCGCTTGCCGCGATAGATCAGCCCCTGCTCGTACAACTGCACGAAGGTCTCGACCACCACGTTGGACAGGTTCTCGTCCATCGTGAAATAGGTCCGGTCCCAGTCGACCGAATCACCGAGCCGCCGCATCTGCTGCAGGATGGTGCCGCCCGAGAACTCCCGCCATTCCCAGACCTTGGCGACGAAAGCTTCGCGACCGATCGAGCGTCGCTCGACACCCTGCGCCTGCAGCTGGCGCTCGACCACGATCTGCGTGGCGATCCCGGCGTGGTCGGTGCCCGGCAGCCACAGCGTGTTGAAGCCCGCCATCCGGTGGTAGCGCGTCAGCGCGTCCATGATGGTGTGGTTGAAGCCGTGGCCCATGTGCAGCAGGCCCGTGACGTTCGGCGGAGGCAACTGGATCGAGAACGAGGGCTTCGACGGATCGGCGCCGGCCTTGAAGTAGCCGCGCGATTCCCAGACGGGCGCCCACCGCGCCTCGATGGCAGCGGGTTCAAAGCTCTTCGCGAGTTCGGAGCCTGCGGGGGCGTTCGGGGTCGTCATGGATGGCGCCTGGAGCGGCGTTCGGGTCGCTGTCTGGGAAGCCGTGATTCTAGGTGAACGGGTCGCGGGACCCGGGCGGACGAACCCTACTTGCCGGATCGCTGGCGCGTGATTTCGTTCGCGACCGCCTGTTCGATGACTTCTCGCACCGCGGATTCGATGGAAGGGCGCAGCTCGCTGATGGTGGCGAGCAGCGTGCGGACCATGGCGGGCTGCAGCCGCTCGCGCAACTGGCGATCGAGCTCCGCGACCAGCCGCGGCTGCATCTCGCGCAGCAGGATCTCCCGCACACGCGCCTCGACTTCCGGCCAGTTGGGTTCGACCGGGGCCGGCGCGACAGGCGGCGCGACGGCCGGCACGGCAAACGCCGATGCGGGCGGCGCTGCCGGGGCCGGTCGCGGCGCCGGCACTGCCGGGGCAGGCGGAGGCACCGCGGCGGCGGCGGGCGCAGGCGGGCGCGGTGGAGGCTTCGGGGCTGGCGGTGCCGCCGGGGCGGGGCGTGGCCCCGGCATGGGGGCGACGGCGGCTGGCCTGGGCGACGGGGACGCCGCCGGGGCTGCCGCGGCGGGCGCGGGGGCCTGCGGCAGAGAGATGTCTAGTTCGAGCGACGGCAGGGTGAGGCGCTCGGTCAGCACCGGGATCGTGTCGTCGTCCGGCAGCGCCTTGCCGTCCGGCTGTGTGAGCCTCTCGAAGTCGGTGGTCTTGCGGCCGGTACTCACTGGGTCCCCTCGTGCGCCGTGGGCTGGAACCCCTGCTCGCGATACACCTTGAAACGGAAGCGCGCCTGCATGCGGTCCGATTCGTCGCGCGAAACGACTTCGATCACGCGTTCAAACCGCGCAAAGAGCGACGCGAATTCGGACGGAGCCTCGTCGTCCAGCGTCAGCAGGACGTCGCTAGCCGGCGCGGTCGCGGCATCCGACGCAAGCAGGATCGGCGTCGCGGCGGCGAGCGGCGAGCCGACATGCACATGCGGCAGGAAGTCCAGAGCCGAGAATGTCCACAGGGCGTTGTCGAACTGCGCCAGCCGCTCGGCGCTGCGCGCCAGGACGACGATCCGCTTGCCTGCGGAGCGCGCCTTGCGCGTCACGCGGCACGCATAGTGGACGCGGTGGTCGACGTTGAAGTGAAAGTCGATGCGCGTCACGACGCAACGCTACCCGGCCCGGTTGATCAGGAACTGCATCAGCAGGGGAACCGGGCGCCCGGTGGCGCCCTTGGCCGCGCCGGACTTCCATGCGGTGCCGGCGATATCGATGTGCGCCCACGCGTAGTCCTTGGTGAATCGCGCGAGGAAGCATGCGGCAGTGACCGCGCCCGCATTGCCCGGCGTTCCGATGTTGGCCATGTCCGCGAAGTTCGACTTGAGCTGCTCCTGGTAGTCCTCGTCGAGCGGCATGCGCCATGCGGCGTCGGCTGCCGACCTGCTCGCCGCAAGCAGTTCGCCGGCGAGGTCCTCGTTGTTCGCGAACAGTCCCGAGTTGACGTTGCCGAGCGCGACCACGCAGGCGCCGGTCAGGGTGGCCATGTCGACCACAGCGGCCGGCTTGAAGCGCCCGGCGTAGGTGAGGGCATCGCACAGGATCAGGCGGCCTTCCGCATCCGTGTTCAGGATCTCGATCGTCTGTCCCGACATCGAAGTGACGATGTCGCCCGGCTTGGCGGCATTCCCTGCGGGCATGTTCTCGCACGCCGCAACGATGCCGACCACGTTGAGCTTCAGCTTCAGTTCCGCCAGCGCGCGCATCGTGCCCAGGACACTGGCCGCGCCGCACATGTCGAACTTCATCTCGTCCATCGCCGCGCCGGGCTTCAGCGAAATGCCTCCCGAGTCGAATGTGATGCCCTTGCCCACCAGCACGACAGGCGCCGCTTTCGCGGCGGCGCCGTTGTACTTCAGCACGATCAGGCGCGGCGGTTGCGTCGAGCCCCTGGCGACCGCGAGGAACGAACCCATCTTGAGTGCCTCGAGCTGCTTGGTCTCGAGAACCTCGACTCCGAGCTTCCACTGGCGCGCCAGCTTGCGCGCCTGCTCGCCGAGGAAGGTCGGCGTACAGATGTTCGGCGGAAGGTTGCCGAGACGCTTGGTGAGCTCCATGCCGTTGGCGGTCGCGGCGCCGTGGCGCAGCCCGCGCTCGGCCGCGGCATTGCGCGCGGACAGCAGCAGCGCCACCTGCTCGACGGCGCTGCCGTCAGGGTCACGCTTGCTCTTGAGTTCGTCGCTTCGGAACGCCGTCTCGCGTGCTGCTATCGCCAGCGCGTGCGCCTTCCACTCGTGGTCGCGACGATTGACCCGCCAGTCGCCGGCCGCGATGGCGATGTCCCTGACCGCGTTGCCGAACGCCTTGACGCCCGCTCGCACGGCATCCGCGTAGGCCTTCTCGTTGAAGTCGTCCTTGCCGCCCAGTCCGACCAGCAGCACGCGGGTCGCGGCCACGCCGTTCAGTCCGCGCAGCAGCAGCAGCGAGCCGCGCTTGCCGCTCATGTCGCCGCTCTTGACGGCAGCCTTCAGCGCTCCGCCGGCCGCGGCGTCCAGTGCCCTGGCGGTCGGTGTCAACTCGCCGTCGGCGTGCACGCCGACGACCAGCGCGTCGGTCTTCACGGTCTCGGGGCGACCGACCTTTGTGCTAAATTCCATCGAGGATTTCCCTCTGAAAAGTCGCGCGATGCGTGCGTTCGTCCCATCGGCGAGTCGTTCGAAGAATGCGCGGCGTGGGGGCGGCTGTCGTCCGCGCTTCCCGGCGTCTCCCCACTACGTCGCGGACCGCGTCGAAGTATATAGCGGCGACCATCGCCGACGAACACATCCCCTGCGGAAAGTGCACGCGGCCCGATGATCTTCCGCCGTTCGATCATTGCGGAGCTGACGAGCACGGCGAGTGCCGTGTTCACCGTGCTGTTCACGATCGTCTTTTCGGTCGGCCTCGTCCGGCTCCTCGGCCAAGCGGCGGGGGGGCGAGTCGACAACCAGGCCGTGTTCCAGCTGCTTGCGCTGACGGCGCTGACCTGGCTGCCGCTCGTGCTCACCTTGACGCTGTTCATCGCGGTCCTGATGACGCTGTCGCGGGCCTACCGGGACTCCGAGATGGTGGTCTGGTTCGCGTCGGGGCAGAGCCTGCTCGCCTGGGTCGGACCGGCCCTGCGCTTCGCGTGGCCGATCGTGATCGCGATCGCGCTGTTGTCTTTCTTCGTCAGCCCCTGGTCCAACGCGCTGATCGAGGCGAGTCGGGAGCAGTTCGCCAAGCGCGACGATGTCAGCCGGCTGGCGCCCGGCCGGTTCATCGAATCGGGCGGGGCTGATCGCGTGTTCTTCGTGGAGTCGGTCGACTTCACGGGAGGCAAGGTCAGGAACGTCTTTGTCAGCACGCGCGGTCGTGGCCGCGAAGGCCTGATCGTGGCGGAGAACGGCGTGATCGAGGTCGCGCCGAACGGGGACCGCTTCGCCGTCCTGCAGAAGGGACGGCGCTACGAGGGAGTGCCGGGCCAGCTCGAATACCGGACGCTCGAGTTCGACCGCTATTCGATCCGCCTCGAGAGCCGGCCCGACCAGCCGATCGGAGAGCGGCGTGCGAAGACGCTGAGCACGTTCGAGCTGCTGACGCAGCCTACCCCGACGAACCTTGGCGAACTCATGTGGCGCATCAGCGCGCCGGTCATGGCGCTGCTGGTGACGCTGCTGGCTATTCCGCTGTCCTACACCAACCCCCGCGTCGGGCGCTCCTTCAACCTGATCATCGCCGTGCTGGCGTTCGCCGTGTACATCAACGTGCTGAACACGGTGCAGGCATACGTGCAGCAGAGCCGGCTCGACTTCGGGGTGGGCCTCTGGGGCCTGCATGCCAGCGTGCTTGCGATCGTCGTGCTGCTGTTTGCCCGCCGCGTCTTCGTGCACCGCTGGTGGCCCCGCTGGTACCGGCGGCGCAGGGGGCCGGCGGCGTGAGGACGCTGCACCGTTACCTGTGGCGGGAGATCTCGCTCGCCACGCTGTTCGTGCTGTTCGCGCTGTTGGCGCTCTTCATGTTCTTCGACATGGTGCAGCAGCTCGACGAGATCGGGCGGCGCGGTTTCCAGCTACGGCATGCGTTCTCGTACGTCGCGCTGACGCTGCCGTCGCGGACCTACGAACTGGTGCCGATCGCGACGCTGATCGGCACGATTTACGCGCTGTCCAAGCTGGCTGCCAACTCCGAGTTCACGATCATGCGAGTGTCGGGCATGAGCACGCGCCGCCTGCTCAGCAGCCTGCTGGTGATCGGCATGGCGTTCGTCGCCCTGACCTATGCGCTCGGAGAGTTCGTCTCGCCGCCGGCCGAGAAGCTCGCGCAGCGCGTGCGCCTGAAGGCGACCGGCTCCCAGAT
>JAOUJD010000223.1 GCA_029883565.1 Burkholderiaceae bacterium | reverse complement strand
GCTGCTGGCCGAGCAGCAGCGCAGCCGCCCCGACGTGACCCGCGTGGTGCTGTTCAACGGCAACTACGGCCAGCACATGGCCGTCCTCGCCGGATTCGAGCATTCGCGCGGCGACATGATCGTCACGCTCGACGCGGACCTGCAGAATCCCCCGGAGGAGATCGGGCGCCTGGTCGAAAAGATGCGCGAGGGCTACGACTACGTCGGCACGATCCGCCGCCAGCGCCAGGACGACCTGTGGCGCAGGATGGCGTCGCGCTGGATGAACCGGCTGCGCGAGAGCATCACGAAGGTGCGCATGACCGACCAGGGCTGCATGCTGCGTGCGTACAGCCGCAACATCATCGACACGGTCAACCAGTGCCACGAGGTCAATACGTACATCCCGGCGCTGGCCTACACCTTCGCCTCGCGCCCCGTCGAGATCGAGGTGGAGCACGAGGAACGCGCCGCCGGCACGTCGAAGTACTCCCTGTACAAGCTGATCCGGCTGAACTTCGACCTCGTGACCGGGTTCTCGACCCAGCCGCTGCAGTGGTTCAGCTTCATCGGCATCGGGCTGTCGATCGCCTCCGGCGCGTTCGTGCTGTTCCTGATCGTGCGCCGCCTGGTCGTCGGCCCGGAAGCCGAGGGCGTGTTCACCCTGTTCGGCATCGCCTTCTTCCTGATCGGCGTGATCCTGTTCGGCATCGGGCTGCTCGGCGAGTACATCGGCCGCATCTACGAGCAGGTGCGGCGCCGGCCCCGCTACATCGTGCAGGCGGTGCTCGAGTCGCCCGTCCAGGCGGCCGCGCGCGTGGTGCCGGAGCCGGTACGCACGACCCACGCGGGCGCGCGGTGAGCGGGCCCATGCGGGCGGTCGTGCTCGCGTACAGCAACGTCGGCGTGCGCTGCCTGCGCGTGCTGCACGCACGGGGCTTCGACATTGCCCAGGTCGTCACCCACCGGGACGATCCCGCCGAAAACCGCTGGTTCGGGTCGGTCGCCGAAACGGCGGTCGAACTCGGCCTGCCACTGGCCTATGCCGAGGATCTTGCCGCCGGCCAGTTGCGCGCGCGGCTCGCCACGCTGCGTCCCGACTACCTGTACTCCTTCTACTACCGGCACATGCTGCCGGCCGACGTGCTGGGCATGGCGCGCGTGGCGGCCCTGAACATGCACGGCTCGCTGCTGCCCATGTTCCGAGGGCGCGCGCCGGTCAACTGGGCGGTGCTGCACGGCGCGACCGAGACCGGCGCGACGCTGCACGTGATGGAGCCCCGGCCGGATGCGGGCGACATCGTCGCGCAGATGGCGGTGCCGATCCTGCCGGACGACACGGCGCGCGAGGTGTTCGACAAGGTGACGGTGGCCGCCGAGACGGTGCTCTGGCAGGTCGCGCCCGAACTGCTCGCGGGCCGCGTGCCGCGCCGGCCGAACGACATCGCGCACGGCAGCTACTTCGGCGCCCGCCGCCCCGAAGACGGACGGATCGACTGGTCGCGTCCGGCCGTCGACATCTACAACCTGATCCGCGCGGTCGCGCCCCCCTACCCCGGCGCCTTCACCGAAGTCGCGGGCCGGCGCATCGTGGTCGCGAAGGCGCGCCGGCTCGAGGGCACGAAGGCGGGTCCGGCGGGCCTGCGCCGAGAAGGCAATGCGGTGATTGCCGTCGCCGGCGACGGCGCCCTGCTGCGGATCGACGCCGTGCTGGTCGACGGACGTCCCGCCACGCTCAACGAACTCCCACTGTGACGACATCCATGAAGAAGATCCTGATCCTCGGCGTCAACGGCTTCATCGGGCACCACCTCTCGCAACGCATCCTGGCCGACACCGACTGGCACGTGTACGGCATGGACATGCAGAGCGAGCGCGTGAGCGACCTGCTCGCCAACCCCCGCTTCCACTTCTTCGAGGGCGACATCACGATCAACCGCGAGTGGATCGAGTACCACGTGCGCAAGTGCGACGTCATCCTGCCGCTGGTGGCGATCGCGACGCCCGCGACCTACGTGCGCGAGCCGCTGCGCGTGTTCGAACTCGACTTCGAGGCCAACCTGCCCATCGTGCGCGGCGCGGTGAAGTACAGGAAGCGGCTGATCTTCCCGTCCACCTCCGAGGTGTACGGTATGTGCGCCGACGCCGAATTCGACCCGGACGCGTCTCCGCTCGTCTACGGCCCGATCAACAAGCCGCGCTGGATCTACGCGTGCAGCAAGCAGCTGATGGACCGCGTGATCTGGGCCTACGGCATGGAGCAGGGGCTGGACTTCACTCTGTTCCGGCCTTTCAACTGGATCGGTGCCGGCCTCGATTCGATCCACACCGCGAAGGAAGGCAGCTCGCGCGTGGTCACCCAGTTCCTCGGCCACATCGTGCGCGGCGAGGACATCAAGCTGGTCGACGGCGGGGGACAGAAGCGCGCCTTCACCTACATCGACGACGGCATCGCGGCGCTGATGCGCATCATCGACAATCCGGGCGGCGTGGCGAGCGGGAAGATCTACAACATCGGCAACCCCGCCAACAACTACTCGGTCCGCGAGCTCGCGCAGCAGATGCTGGCGCTGGCGGCGCGCTATCCGGAGTACCGCGACTCGGCCGCCAGGGTGAAGCTGGTGGAGACGACCTCGGGTGCGTACTACGGCAAGGGCTACCAGGACGTGCAGAACCGCGTGCCGAAGATCGCGAACACGATGAGCGAACTCGGATGGGCGCCGCGCGTCACGATGGCCGATGCGCTCGAGAAGATCTTCGAGGCATACCGCAGCGACGTGGTCGGGGCTCGCGCCCTGATGGAATAGGAGCGGAGCCGGCGTGCCCGTTGTCGTCCTGAAGGTCGACGTCGACACGCTGCGCGGCACGCGGGAAGGCGTGCCGGCGCTGCTGCGCCTGTTCGGCCGCCACGGCGTGCGCGGCACCTTCCTGTTCAGCCTCGGCCCGGACCACACCGGACGCGCGCTCAAGCGCATCTTCCGTCCCGGGTTCCTGCAGAAGGTGCGCCGCACGTCCGTGACGTCGCACTACGGCCTGCGCACCCTGATGTACGGGACGCTGCTGCCGGGACCGGACATCGGCCGCCGTGCCGCGGACCGGATGCGGGACGCCGCCGCCGCCGGCCACGAGACCGGCGTGCACACCTGGGACCACGTGCTGTGGCAGGACTACGTCGCGCAGCGCGACCCGGCGTGGACCGAGCGCCAGATGCTGCTGGCGGTGGAGCGCTACGTCGAGATCTTCAAGCGGCCGCCGGCGGTCCACGGCGCGGCCGGCTGGCAGATGAACGACGCGGCGCTCGAACTGCTCGGCAGGCTCGGCTACCGCGTGGCGTCGGACACGCGCGGCAGGACGCCCTTCGTGCCCGTCGTGCAGGGACGCGAGTGCGTCCCGCAGTACCCGACGACGCTGCCGACGCTCGACGAACTGATCGGGTGCGACGGGGTCACGCCGGACAACGCGCACGAAGTCCTGCTCCGGCAGTCGTCCGACGGACGCGACCACGTGTTCACGCTGCACGCCGAACTCGAAGGCGGACAGCTCGCGCCGGTGCTGGACCGGCTGCTCGCCGGCTGGCGCGCGGCAGGCACGACGGCGTGCGCCCTCGGCGACTACGCTGACCGGCAGGATGCGGCCGGGCTCCCGAGGGGGTCGGTCGTGCGCGGCACGGTCGAGGGCCGCTCGGGCGACCTGGCGGTGCAGGGCCCGTAGCCGGCGACGTTCCGGCCGGGACAATGCCGCGAACCGGCACAGCGCGCGCCGCTTCGCGGGGCCGGTTCACGCGCGCTGCACGCACTTTTCGTACAGGCCTGGCGCACGCCCATGCGGGTCGTACCTGCGCTTCAGCCGATCGTATTCGTCCATGTCGTAGGCGCGCGCGAACGTGGGCCGGTCGAAGAAGCTGTCGGAATACAGCGACTTGATCCCGCCGAGCTCGAGGACCTTGTCTTCGATCAGGCGATTGAAGTGGCCCGGTCGCTGCGGCTCGCGGCTCTCGATCACATCCCAGAATCCGAAGTTCATGTACAGGGTGCGCGGCGCGAGCGGATAGAGCGGGAACCGGGTCTGCCGGTCGGCCGGGCCGATCGGACACACCCATATCGGCAGGATGCCGATCGCCGCCAGCAGGAACTCGAGGAACTCGGCGGCGCGCGACAGCGGGATGTCGACGTCCTGGATCACGGACTCCGGGTGCACGCCGCGCATCCGCGCGAGCCTGCCGGAGAGTCCGAGCCGCGCGTTCAGGCGCATCAGGCGGCTGTACGTGCGGGAGTTCAGCCGACGCCGCCCGAAGAGTCGACGCACGAGCGGATGCTGCGCCCCGAAGTTCTTCGAACACCAGAACCAGTCGGTGTCCCAGCGCCACAGGTAGTCCAGGGCCGTCAGGTAGACGACGTCGACGGACCGCAGCGATCGGTAGTAGATCCGCTGGCCCGTGTAGTCGCTGACCCACGGCGCGTCGTCCACGAAGCGGCCGGCGTTCACGACCTGCTCGTCCGCGCCGAACACGACGGCGTCGATGAAGTCCGCCTGCGATGAGCACTGCGCCGCGAGTCCATCCACGAACGCGTTCGGATCGCGATAGCGCGCGCGCTCGGCGCGCACGTAGCGCTTCACCGGCAGCAGCCGAGCCTTCAGCCGCAGCGCGTACCCGAGGGTCCCGTACGAGTTCGGAAAGCCGAGGAACAGGTCCCGATGCTCGTTGTCCGGCGTGCACGTCACGATGTCGCCGCCCGGCAGCAGGACCTCGATCTCGCACAGCGTGTCGTGCACGAGGCCGTGGCGG
>JAOUJD010000222.1 GCA_029883565.1 Burkholderiaceae bacterium | reverse complement strand
TGCCTCGAAGGCCGGACCGGCGTGCGCGGCAAGGACTTCAACATGCGCTGGATCGCGAGCCTGGTCGCCGAGGCGCACCGGATCCTGATGCGCGGCGGCGTCTTCATGTATCCGCGCGACACCAAGGACCTGTCCCGGCCAGGCCGCCTGCGCCTGCTGTACGAGGCCAATCCGATCGGCTTCGTGATGGAACAGGCGGGCGGGCGCGCGAGCACGGGGCGCGAGTCCGTGCTCGCGGTGCAGCCCGGCCAGCTGCACCAGCGCATCGGCTTCGTGTTCGGATCGAAGAACGAGGTCGAGCGGATCGAGCGCTACCACCGCGAGTACGACGAAGGAACCGATCGTCCGTACGTTTCGCCGCTGTTCAACGAGCGTTCGCTGTACCGGCCCGAGGCGCTGACCTGAACTTCACGGCCCAGCAACCACAATTCCATCGAGGGAGCGTCCGTTGTCCAAGAAGCATCCGATCATTGCCGTGACCGGCTCCTCCGGCGCCGGCACCACCACGGTGATGCAAAGCTTCCAGCACATCTTCCGGCGTGAAGGCCTCAAGGCGCAGGTGGTCGAGGGCGACTCGTTCCATCGCTTCGAGCGCATGGAAATGCGCGCCCGCATGAAGGAGGCCGAGGCGAACGGCAACAAGCACTACTCCCACTTCGGGCCGTATTCAAACCTGCTCGAGGAGCTCGAGGCGCTGTTCAAGGGTTACGGCGAAAGCGGCGTAGGGCGCGTGCGCAAGTACATCCACGATGCCGGCGAGGCGGCGGAACACGGCGTCGAGCCGGGGCACTTCACGGAGTGGAAGGACATCGCGCCGGGCTCCGACCTGATGTTCTACGAGGGGCTGCACGGCGCATACGTGGACGACCGCATCGACGTTGCGCGCCACGTCGACCTGCTGGTCGGCGTCGTCCCGATCATCAACCTCGAGTGGATCCAGAAGCTGCACCGCGACAAGAAGACGCGGGGCTATACGCAGGAGGCGGTGGTCGACACCATCCTGCGCCGCATGCCCGACTACGTGAACCACATCGTTCCGCAGTTCGGCGTCACGCACGTGAATTTCCAGCGCGTGCCCACGGTGGACACGAGCAACCCGTTCATCGCGCGCGACATCCCGAGCGCCGACGAGAGCATGATCATCATCCGCTTCGCCAATCCGAAGGGGATCGACTTCCCCTACCTGCTGTCGATGCTGCACGACTCCTGGATGACGCGGCCCAACACGATCATCTGCCCCGGCGGCAAGATGGGCCTCGCGATGCAGCTGATCTTCACGCCCATGATCCTGCGGCTGATGGACGTGAAGAAGCGGAGCCAATAGGCATGGCGACGGAAGCTGCCGAGGCCGAACTCGGAACCTACGCCCCCGACTTCCTGCTGCCGGGAGCGTGCGGCCAGACCTGGTCGCGCGACGCCGCGCTCGGTCCGAACGGACTGCTGGTGATGTTCATCTGCAACCACTGCCCCTATGTGCAGGCGGTTCTCGATCGCATCATCCGCGATGCCGGCGAGCTGCAGGCGCTCGGCGTCGGCGTGGTGGCGATCAGCAGCAACGACGCTGAGGCATACCCGGACGACTCGTTCGAGGCGATGAAGCGGCTCTGGCGCGAGCGCAGCCTGCCGTTTCCCTATCTGTACGACGGTGACCAGTCGGTGGCGCGCGCCTATGGCGCCGTTTGCACGCCGGACTTCTACGGCTATGACCGCGAGCTCCGCCTGCGGTACCACGGGCGGCTGGACGCCTCCGGGCGCCAGGCGGCGCCGCCTGGGGCGCGACGCGAACTGTTCGAGGCGATGCAGCGCGTAGCCCGGGACTGCCGCGGGCCGGACCAGCAGGTTCCGAGCATCGGCTGCTCGATCAAGTGGAAGGCCGCCGCCTAGGCGGCCGCGCGCTCAGTTCGACGCGGCCTGCCGCCCTGGGGTCCCCAGTGACCTGAGGTGGCGTTCGATCACGTCGGCTTCGCAGGTGCGGGCGGTTGCCTCGGTCCGAGGGCCGGCGCGCATCACGCAGGCCTGCTGCTCGTCCTGGCGCCCGACGTTCAGCCAGGCGCGCTCCTGAGCGGAAAAACGCGCCTTGCCGGCGGCGTCGAGCGTCGCCCAGATCGCGGTGTAGCGGTCGCTCAGAGCCTGCTGTGCCGCGCTCGCCCGTTGCGCGGCGTGCCAGGCGCCGGCCCAGTCATCGGCCGCGAAGATCGAACTGGCCGCGAGGCCGAGCGTGACGGCGAGCAGGAGTCGTAGGGCAGGTTGGCGCATGGTCGAGTGGGAGGTTAATCCGGCAGACCGCCGCATGCTAGGCGCGGCGCACCAAGGCGCGGCGACCCTTTCGTAATGTCCATATAACGCCACGCCCGCGCCTCCAGCGGGCCGCGAAATGGGTACCGGCCGAGCGTCTTGCGCTCCGCCCCGCCATAATCCCGTCCGCAATGGCCAACAAGCTGTTCCGTCAGGAAGCGATCGACGCCCAGCGCGAGAAGCTGCTGGGCGAGGTGTCACTCGCGCGCCCCGTTCCGCTCTGGGCGTTCACCGCCGTGGCGCTCGCCTTTGCGGTGGCGCTGGTGTCCTTCTCGGTGTGGGGGGAGTACGCGCGGCGCGAGCGTGTCGACGGCTTCCTTGCGCTCGATTCCGGCGCCGCGCGTCTGCTGGCCCCGGAGTCGGGCGTGGTGGCCGAGATCCTCGCCAAGGAAGGCGACGAGGTGCAGGCCGGCCAGCCGCTGATCCGGCTCTCCTTCGAGCGTGGCACGGTCTCCGGCGTCACCTCGGGCGAACTGGTCCAGCGCGAGATCAGCGAGCGCATCGCCGGACTGGAGCGGGAACAGAAGCAGGCGCGGCAGCTCGGTGCGCAGCAGACGGAGATCCTCAGGCGCAAGATCGCCGACCTGCAGCGCGAACTGGCGCAGTTCGACGCCGAGATCAAGGCACAGCAGAGCCGCCTGGCCTCGTCCCGCAACGAGTTCCAGCGGGCCGAGGAGCTGTTCCGCGACAAGTTCTACAGCGAGAGCAAGCTGATCGAGTTCCGCAACAACGTCCTTGACCAGCAGGTGAAGCTGGAGTCGGCGCGGCGCCAGCGATCCGCGGTCGCGCGCGAGCTGTCGGCCACCCAGGCCGAGCTGCCGACCGTCGAGCTCAAGGTCGAGACCCAGATCGACCAGCTCCGGCGGCAGGAGAGCGAACTGCAGCAAGGCAGCGTGCAGGAGGAAGCCAAGCGCGAGAACATCATCCGCGCGCCGCTCGCCGGCGTGCTGACGAACATCGCCGCGACGCGGGGCGAGGCGGTGGCTGCCGACGCGCCGCTGGCGGTCGTGGTTCCCAAGGGCGGCGGCATGCACGCGCAGCTGCTGGTGCCGACGCGGGCGATCGGTTTCGTGCAGCCCGGGCAGGAGGTGGTGCTGCGCTACGACGCCTTTCCGTTCCAGCGCTTCGGCCAGTACCGGGGCACGGTCGAGCGCGTGAGCCGCACCGTGTGGTCGACCGGCGAGAAAGTGGGGCCGGTGACCGTCAAGGAGCCCGTGTATCGCGTCGACGTGAAGCTCGAGTCGCAGCACGTGCTGTCGGGCGACCAGAAGCTGGACTTGCGGCCCGGCATGTCGGTCAACGCCGACATCCTGCAGGAGAAGCGAAGGGTCTGGGAGTGGGTGTTCGAACCCGTACTCTCGCTCAAGGAACGGCTGAACTGATGGAGCGACCGCACTGATGCTTGGCCGCCGCGTGCCCATGATCCTGCAGAGCGAAGCGCCCGAGTGCGGCATCGCCTGCGTTGCGATGGTGGCCAGCCACCATGGATTCCGCACCGACCTGGCGGCCATGCGCATGCGGCTCGCCCCGTCGATGAAGGGCGTCACGCTGAAGCACATCAGCATGATCGCCGAGACGATGGGCCTGGCGGCGCGCGGCGTGAAGGTCGCGCTCGAGTCCCTGGCCCAGCTGAAGCTGCCTGCGATCCTGCACTGGGACATGAATCACTTCGTCGTGCTGACGAAGGTCGCCGGCGACCGGATCACCGTCAACGACCCGGCCCGCGGTCGCCGCGTGCTGACGCTGAAGGAAGCGTCGGACCACTACACCGGCGTGGCAATGGAGCTCACGCCGACCGCGGGCTTCGCGGCGCGCGACGAACGGGAGAAGATCAGTGCCTGGCAGCTGGTGCGCACCGCGACGGGGCTGAAGTCCGCCGTCACGCAGGTGCTGGTGCTGTCGCTGGTCCTCGAGGTGCTGGCGATCGCGTCGCCCTTCTTCCTGCAGCTCGTGGTCGACCGGGTGGTCGTCGGCCGCGATCGGGACCTGCTCGCGGTGCTCGGCATCGGCTTCGCCCTGCTGGCGGTGATGATCGCCGTCATCACCGCGCTCCGCTCGTGGCTGGGCATCTACATCAGCACCAGGCTGAACCTTCAGCTGCTGGATACGCTGTTCGCGCGCCTGCTGCGGCTGCCGCTGGCCTGGTTCGAGAAGCGGCACATCGGGGACATCGTTTCGCGCTTCCGCAGCGTCGACGCCATCCAGCGCACGCTGACGCTGACGTTCCTCGAGACCACGATGGACGGGCTGATGGTGCTCGTGACGCTCGCGGTGATGTTCTGGTACAGCGCCACGCTGAGCGTCATCGTGCTGGTGGCGGCGCTCGCCTACGGCGCGCTGCGGGCGCTGCTCTACGGGCCGCAGCGGCGCGCGACCGACGAGCGCATCGTGCACGAAGCGAAGGCCGCCACGCACTTCATCGAGACGCTGCGCGGGATGATGGCGATCAAGCTGAACCTGCGCGAGAGCGAACGGCGGGCGGCGTAC
>JAOUJD010000024.1 GCA_029883565.1 Burkholderiaceae bacterium | reverse complement strand
GCGCGGGAACGGCGCGAAGCGGATGTGCAGGAAGATGGCCATCATCACCAGGCCGATCGCCAGCATCGCATGCACCGAGACGTGGGCGTTGCCGAACCCGCCGCCTCCCAGGATCATCGCCACTCCGCTCGCGAGCACGGCGACGATCGCCACGCCGACCCAGAAGAAGAATCGCTGCAGCACGGACGCGAGGAGCGGCAGACGCGACGGCGGCGGCAGCAGCTCGACGGCGGCCGGACGCACCGCCACGTGCATCAGGAACATGCCGCCGACCCAGACGACAACGCCAAGGACGTGCAGCAGCAGCATCGACGTGTACATCAGCTTCATCGCGGACTCCCGTCCAGTTTGAGGGTGCCTCCATGGCGCAGCGTAACGAAGTCCTCGGCTGCGAGTCGGTGGCGTTTGCGGGCAATGGCAAGGTCGGCGAGCGGCTGGTCGAGCGGCTCGTCGGTCAGCGGGAACGTGCCCCAGTGGATCGCCAGGGACCTGCGTGACCGTACGTCCCTGTGAATCCGTACGGCCTCGTCCGGATTGACGTGGGCCTCCCGCATGAACCAGCGCGGCTCATAGGCTCCGATCGGCAGCAGTGATAGGTCAAAGCCGCCAAAGCGCGCCCCGATCGCGGTGAAGTCAGGGCCGTAGCCGGTATCGCCCGCAAAATAGAAGGAGCGACGCCCAGCCTGCACCACGAATCCGCCCCAGAGTGTGGTGTTCGTATCCGCCAGCGTGCGGCGGCTCCAGTGCTGCGCCGGCACGAAGCTCACGGTCGCGCCTTCGTAGTCGAGCGACTCCCACCAGTCCATCGCACGGACCCGCGTGACGCCGGCGCCTTCCATCCAGCGATCGACCCCGAGCGGCACGAGGAACAGCGGCGGCCCGCCGGACTGGGTCGCCAGCGCGTCCACGCTGCCGGCGTCGAGGTGGTCGTAATGGTTGTGCGAGAGCAGAACGACGTCGACCCGGGGCAGCTCGGCCAGCGCGACGCCGGGCCGCTGCCAGCGCCTGGGCCCCATGAACTGCACGGGTGACGCCCGCTCAGAAAAGTGCGGATCGGTGAGAAAGTTCAGGCCTCCGAGCTGGACGAGCGCCGTCGCATGCCCGATCCAGGTCACGGCGAACTCGCTGCGATTCGTCCGGATGAACTCGAGGTCCGCGGCTACGGCGGCCAGATCAGCTGTCGGCGCGGGAATCACGAGGTTGCGCCGCTCGCGCTGCCAGCGGAAGAACTCGGCAGTCGTCTTGCCGCTCGTGCGCGCGGTATTGCGGAACCCCTGCGGCGTATGGTGCGCCTTGCCCGGGTCGTAGTAAGGATTCATGCGGCGCCGGCCCGCCGTCGGTCCGCCATTCGTCCCGGGCGCTAGCCGCCGCGGGCGCGCTCGAGGCGGAACGGCGGCTTCAGCTTCGGGTCGACCATCTTGCCCTTGCGGGCCCGATGGCCGCGCTGCGCCTCGAGCGCCGCGCCGGAGAGCGCCACCTCGACCGGCCTCGCGGCGGTGCCCTTCACGGCGCGCAGCACGGCGCCCGCCTTCGAGACCGGCAACGCGATGAGCAGCTTCTCGCCATCGTCCAGGTCCATCAGCTTCACTCCGCGCCCGCCGCCCGGCTGCGCCTTCACCTCGGACAAGCCGAAAACCAGCACGCGACCCTTCCCGGACAAGCACGCAAGCCCGGTCTCGCGGGCGGCATCGAACGGCTGCGGCCGCAGAGGCTCCGCCCCTTCGTCGACGTTGATGAACTGCTTGCCGCCCTTCTGCCGCGATGCGAGATCGCCGAGAGTGGCGGTGAAGCCGTGCCCGTTGCTGGTGGCGAACAGCAGCGGCGTCGCAGCGGCGCCGGCTACATACCCGATCAGGCGCGAGCCCGGCGCGAGATCGATCATCGATGTCACCGGAGAGCCGTCGCCGCGCGCCGATGGCAGCTGGGCGACCGGCACGGAATAGACCCGGCCATTGCTTCCGATCGCGGCCAGCGTGTCGACCGTCCTGCACTCAAACGCGGCGTACAGGGCATCGCCGGTCTTGAACGTGAACTGCGACGCATCGTGTCCGTGCCCGCCGCGCGCGCGCACAAAGCCCATTTCGGACACGATCACGGTCACGGGCTCGTCGGCCAGCCTGACCTCGAAGGTCGACCGCTCGGCCTCTTCGATCAGCGTGCGTCGCTTGTCCTTGTCACCGTACTTCTTCGCGTCCTCCTCGACTTCCTTGGCGACCTGCCGGCGCAAGGCGGCGTCCGAGCCGAGCAGCTTGCCGAGCGCGGATTCGTCCTTGCGCAGGTCCGCCAGTTCCTGCTCGATGCGGATGCCTTCCAGGCGCGCCAGCTGCCGCAGCCGGATCTCGAGGATGTCATCGGCCTGCCGCTCGGACAGCTTGAACGCCTTCATCAGATCCGGCTTCGGTTCGTCCGAATTGCGGATCAGCTTGATGACCTTGTCGATGTTCAGCAGGATGGCCTGCCGCCCCTCGAGGATGTGGATCCGGTCCTGCACCTTCTGCAGGCGGTGACTGGAGCGGCGCCGCACAGTGGCCACGCGGAACTCGATCCACTCGAGCAGGACCTCGGTCAGCGGCTTGCAGCGCGGCCGGCCGTCGCGGCCGATCATCACCAGGTTGACGGGCGCGCTCGACTCCATGCTCGTGTGGGAAAGCAGCACGCGGGCCAGTTCGTCCCGGTCGATCTTCGAGGTGCGCGGCTCGAAGACGAGGCGCACCGCCGCGTCCTTGCCCGACTCGTCGCGCACCGCGTCGAGCACGGAGAGGACGAGCTGCTTCGTCTGCTGCTGCTCCGCGGTCAACGCCTTCTTGCCGGCCTTGACCTTCGGATTCGTCAGTTCCTCGATCTCCTCGAGCACGCGCTGGGCCGACGCCCCCGGGGGCAACTGCTTCACGACCAGTTGCCATTGCCCCCGCGCCAGTTCCTCGAACTCGTAGCGGGCGCGCACCTTGAGGCTGCCGCGCCCGGTCGCATAGACGTCGCGGATCTCCTGCCGCGACGAGATGATCTGGCCTCCCCCGGGAAAGTCCGGGCCCGGCAGCGCGCGCAGCACTTGATCGAGCGTGGCCTTCGGATCCTTCATGAGCAGCAGCGTCGCGTCCGCCACCTCGCGCAGGTTGTGCGACGGGATCTCGGTGGCCATTCCGACCGCGATGCCGGACGCACCGTTCAGCAGCACGAAGGGCAGGCGTGCCGGAAGCAGGCGCGGCTCCTGCGTGGAGCCGTCGTAGTTCGGCATGAAATCGACCGTGCCCTCGTCGATTTCGTCGAGCAGCAGGCGGGCGATCGGGGTGAGCCGCGCTTCCGTGTAGCGCATCGCAGCCGCGCCGTCGCCGTCGCGGCTGCCGAAGTTGCCCTGGCCATCGATCAGCGGATAGCGCAGCGAGAAGTCCTGGGCCATGCGCACCATCGCGTCGTACGCGGCCTGGTCGCCGTGCGGGTGATAGCGGCCCAGGACATCGCCCACGACCCGCGCTGACTTGACCGGCCGCGCCCCGGCGGCGAGCCCCATCGCGTTCATCGCGTAAAGGATCCGGCGTTGCACGGGCTTCAGCCCGTCCGCACCGTCCGGCAGCGCGCGGCCCTTGACGACCGAAATGGCGTAGTCGAGGTAGGCCTGCTGCGCGAACAGGCCGAGAGTCAGCGAAGAGTCGTTGTCCTCGCCGTCTCCGGGAGGAAAGAGTGTCTGTTGTTCGAGCATCGGGGGAAATCGCGCGGCGAATGGCGCGTGGCGTCGGATTTTACGTCAGCCGGACGCCCAGCCGGCAAACGGTCACACCCGGCAGCCGGCCGCGAAGTCCATGTAGCGTTGCCGCGCCAGCGTCGCCACCGGGCCGACCGGCAGTTCCCGCGGGCCGTAGCGCGTGCACACGGTCACCTTGCCGTAGTTGCCCGTGCTGAAGATCTCGCGGGCCGACTCGAGTTCTGACGGCAGCACGGTCCGCTGCTGCACATCGATGCCTTCGTCGGCCAGCAGCCTGATGACGCGCGCGCGCGTGATGCCGGCGAGAAATGTCCCGTTGGCCGCGGGCGTCACGACCGCGCCGCCGGCGTCGACGAAGAACAGGTTGGCCGTGGCGAACTCGGCGACGTTGCCGTCGGGGTCGAGAACGACGGCGTTGTCGAATCCCGCGGAACGCGCTTCACGCAACGCGCGCGCCACGTTGGGATACAGCGCGGACGCCTTGGCGTCGGTCGTCGCGGCCAGCGGCGAGGGCCGGCGCCGACTCGACAGCATCGCCGAAAAACCCGACAGCGGCGGCAACGGCGCGTCGAACAACGTCAGCGCGAAACCCGACTCGAGCGGCACCAGCAGCCCTTCGGTCCCGAACACGAGCGGCCGGATGTAGAGGTCGGCGTCTTCCGGATAGCGATGGATGCCCTGCACGCACAGGTCGAACAGATCGCCGACGGTCATCGGCAACTGAAGCCCGACCCGTTCGGCGGAATCGAAGGTGCGCTGGCAATGCGCGCGCAGGTCCGGCGCCATCCGGTGGATGGAGCGGGCGCCGTCGAACACGGACGAGCCGAGCCAGACCCCGTGGTCCATCGCGCCCATCAACGGCGTGTTGCCGTCGCTCCACTGCCCCTTGAACCATGTCGTGTACATGCCGCCCTCAGTGCATCAGCGAGCGCTCGCGGCCGACGCCGCGCCGGTCGATGAAGAGCCTCACGAAGTCCTCCCCGTTCATCGGCCGCGCAAACAGGTAGCCCTGCGCGGAATCGCATCCGAGATGCTGCATCCACGTCTGCTGCGCCTGGGTCTCGATGCCCTCGGCCGTCACGTTGATGCCCAGCGAACGCGCCATCTCGATCACCGCCTTGACGATGGTCAGCGTGCGGGCGTCGCGCATGCACTCCACGGTGAAGCTGCGGTCGATCTTCAGGCGATGGATCGGCAGGTCGCGCAGGTGCGCCAGGCTCGAGAACCCGACGCCGAAATCGTCGAGCGCGATGCGCATGCCTGCGTTACGCATCCGCACCAGGTTCTCGCGCGACACTGCCGACGTGTCCAGCAAGCCGGTTTCGGTCACCTCGATCTCGACCTCGCTCGGTGCGACTTCGTATTCGCTGAGCACGTCCAGCAGGCCTTCGACGCAGCCGAGCTGCCGCAGCTGCACGCCGGCCATGTTGATCGACACGGGCGGCACGTCCAGGCCCTGCATGCGCCACTCCTTGCGGGCGCGACACGCCTCGCGGATGACCCAGTCGCCCAGGCCCACGATCAGGCCGGACTCCTCGGCGATCGGCACGAACTCGGCCGGCGAGATGTCGCCGAGTTCCGCATCACGCCAGCGGATCAGCGCCTCGGCGCCGACCATCTTGCCATCCGTCAGGGAAACGAGCGGCTGGTAGAACAGCTTGAAGTCGCGCGACTCGACCGCCTTGCGCAGCCGCTGCTCCAGCCGCAGGCGCAGGTCGACGCGCCGCGCCACGGTCGGGGTGTAGAAGGCGAACGTGCGGCGGCCGCTGTCCTTCGCCTGGTACATCGCCGCGTCGGCCGCGTTCAGCAGGGAGTCGAGGTCGACCCCGTCCTGCGGGAAGAAGCTGATGCCGACCGATGGCGTGACGGAGACTTCCATGCCGAGGATCCGGGCCGGCTCCGAGATCGACTTGATCAGCGCCTGAGCCACCTCGACGGCGCGCTCTGCGCGCGGGATGTCGACCAGCAGCGCCACCAGTTCATCGCCGCCGCGGCGGCCGAGCAGGCCAGGCTCGCCGATGATGTCCCGCATCCGGCTGGCAACGATCGACAGCATCTGGTCGCCGACACGGTGCCCGTAGCCATTGTTGAGCAGGCGGAAGTTGTCGAGATCGATGAACAGCAGCGCGCAGCGCTTGTCGTCCGCATACGCGCTCGCCAGCAGCCGCCCGGCGCGCTCGTCGAAGGTCTGCCGGTTGGCGAGCTGCGTCAGGCTGTCGACCGTCGCGAGGCGCTCGATGCGCTCCTGCGCCCGCACCTGTTCCGTGATGTTCTTGCCGATGCCGCGGTAGCCGCGGAACGACCCGTCGCCGTCGAACACGGGATCGCCGCTCGTCACGTGGTAGACGAACGACCCGTCGGACATCCAGCGGCGGACCATGACGTCGCGGAAGGACCGGCGCGCCTGCAGGATCGCCCGTACTTCGTCCCACGAGGAGGGCTGGATCAGTTCGCCCGGCAGCTCCCACTGGTGCCTGCCGATCACATCCCCGTCCGCCAGGTCGAGCGTGTCGCGCGCGCCCCGGCGCAGCTGGGTGAAGCGCAGTTCCTCGTCCATCTCCCAGTACCAGTCCGAGGACAGCTCGGTGAGCGCGCGGAAGCGGGCCTCGCTGTCCGAGATCCGGGCGATCAGCGCTTCCCGCTCGGTGACGTCCCATGCCAGCCCGCGGTAGCCGATCAGCTGCCCCTGCTCGATCACGGGGTGGCCGGAAATCTCGTAGAAACTTGGAGCGCCGGCCGCGTTGCGGAACTTCAGCTTCAAGTCGCGGAACGACGCGCGCTCGGCCACCCGGCGCTTCAACGCCTCCCAGTCCACCGCCAGGGTCGGATCGAGCCCCTCCAGTTCCCACAGCTGCCGGCCCTGCACGAGTTCGGCCATGTGCGACTCGCGTTCCGGCGCACCGTGGACGCGGGTGATCCGCAGGTCCGGATCGGCCTCCCAGTACCACTCGGTGGCGAGCAGCGTCAGCGCACGGAAGCGCTCTTCGCTGCGGCGCAGCGCCACCAGCGTCTCCTCGCGTTCCGTCACATCACGGCCCGCCCCGTAGTAGCCCTGGAACGCGCCGTTCTCATCGAAGATCGGCTTGCCTGTTACCGCGATCCACATCGTCACGCCATCGTCGCGTCGCGTCTTGTATGTGAACCACGGGAACGGTTCGTGTCCTGCAACACGCGCGCGATAGTCGGCGAGGGCCGCCGGATCCGCCTCGAATCCCGGCATCTCGGTCCGCTTGCGTCCGATCAGGTGGCTCGAGTGGACATTGACGAAGCGCTCCATCGTGCTCGAGAACTCGATGAACCGCCCGTCCGCATCCTGCCGCCAGAACCAGTCGTACGTGAGTTCCGCGAGGTCATCCATCAGCCGCCGGCGATGCGACAGCTCATGCTCGATGAGCTTCTGTTCGGTGACGTCGCGCCGGAAGCTGATGATGCCGCCCCCGGCGGTGCGGCAATCGGTCATCAGCAGCCAGCGGCCGCCGGCATGCTGCACGGTTTCAGTGACTTCCGAGCCGCTGCGGCGGCGGTTGGAGTCGTGCATGAACTGCTCGAGCGTCCGACCGTCGATGACCTCCGCCGGTGCCCGCTTGTAATACTCGCGCACGAGATCGGGAAAGAAGGCGCCCGGCTTGAGCAATTCGCCAATCTCCGGATACTGCGCGCGGAACGCCGGGTTGCAGTTGAGCAGGCGATCATCCGGGCCGTACAGCGCGATCCCGACGTCCATCGAATCGATCGACTGCTGCCAGGCGCGATCGCGTTCACGCAGCCCGGTGAGCGCACTGCGACTGGCCACCAGCCAGAACACGAGCACCAAGAACAGCGCCGCGCCCGAACAGGCATGCAGGACGGCCAGCAGCCCGGCCTGGCTTCCCGTGGATACCATCGTCGCGGCCAGCGTCGCCATCGAAAGGACGGCCAGCACGCCGATCAGTCCCCGCAGCCAACCGGCGTCGGCGAGCGCGGCCAGGCGCCGGCCACCGTTCGGTGTCGCGCCGCCTGCGGAGTCCTGTCTTACCTGTTCAGGCATCGTTCGTCCCGGTCCGGCAAGCGTCAGGCGCCGCCGGTGCGCGCAAGTATGCGTGAAAGGTTCCGCCCCAAAAAGCCGCGTCTCCGGTACAAAACACCAGCCAGCCGGCTGGCCAGCCGCCGTCAGACGTCGGCTTCGACCTCGTGACCGTGTTCCTCGAGCCACGCGCGGCGCGCCTGGCTCTCCGCCCGCCCCATCAGCATCGTCATCATCGCCGCGGTCGGTCCGGCCCCCATGTCGCCCAGGCCGACGCGCAGCAGGCGGCGCGTGTCCGGGTTCATCGTCGTTTCCCACAGCTGCTCTGGGCTCATTTCGCCCAGCCCCTTGAAGCGCGCGATGTTCCAGCTGCCAGCCCGTACACCCTCGTCGGCCAGCTTCTCGACGACCGCTTCGAGTTCGTCGTCATCCAGGCAGTACAGGCGCCGCGCGGGACGCTTGCCCTGCGCCGGCACGTCCACGCGGAACAGCGGCGGGCGCGCGACAAAGATGTGGCCGCGCTCGACGAGCCCCGGAAAGTGCCGGAAGAACAGCGTCAGGAGCAGAACCTGGATGTGCGAGCCGTCGACGTCGGCATCGGCGAGGATGCAGATCTTGCCGTAGCGCAGCCCGTCCAGGTTCACGTCGTCGTTCGGCCCGTGCGGGTCGACGCCGATTGCGACCGCGATGTCGTGCACCTCGGCATTGCCGAACAGGCGGTCGCGCTCGACCTCCCACGTGTTGAGCACCTTGCCGCGCAGCGGCAGGATCGCCTGGAACTCCTTCTCTCGGCCCATCTTGGCCGACCCGCCGGCCGAGTCTCCTTCGACCAGGAACAGTTCATTGCGATCGAGATCCGTCGACTCGCAGTCGGTGAGCTTGCCCGGCAGCACGGCGACCGCCGAGCCCTTCCTCTTCTCGACCTTCTGGCTTGCGCGGGCGCGCGCCTGTGCCTGCCGCACCACGAGGTCGGCGAGTTGCCGGCCTTCGCTGGGATTGTGGTTCAGCCAGAACTCGAGCTGGGGGCGCACGTAGGATGAAACCAGCCGCAGCGCGTCGCGGCTGTTCAGTCGCTCCTTGATCTGACCCTGGAACTGCGGATCGAGCACCTTCGCCGACAGCACGAAGCTGGCGCGCGCGAACACGTCTTCGGGCAGCAGCTTCACGCCCTTCGGCAGCAGTCCGTGGGCATCGATGAACGCCCTGACCGCATTGAAGAGGCCCTCCCTCAGGCCGGCCTCGTGCGTGCCGCCCGCCGGGGTCGGAATCAGGTTCACGTACGACTCGCGCGCCACCGCGCCGTCGTCGGTCCACACGACGACCCAACTGGCTCCCTCGCCTTCCGCGAACGTCTCGTCGTCCGCCCCGGCGAAGGCCGACGACTCGAACGGGGGCAGCAGCGGCTCGACCGGCAACAGGCTCAGCAGGTACTCGCGCAGGCCGCCCTCGTACTTCCACCGCCTGGTCGCGCCGGCCTTCTCGAGCGTCAGCGTGATCTCCGTGCCCGGCAGCAGCACGGCCTTGCTTCGGAGCAACCGTTCGAGTTCGTCGACCGGGACCTGCGCCGTGTCGAAATACTTCGGATTCGGCCACACGGATACCCGGGTGCCCGTCGTCTTGCCAGAGCCCTTTGCCGACATGGATTTCAATGGCTGCCTGACATCGCCATCGGCAAACCCGATCGTGTGCATCTTGCCGTCGCGCCACACCGTGACATCCAGGCGCGAGGCGAGTGCGTTCGTCACCGAGACGCCAACGCCGTGCAGCCCGCCGGAAAAGGAGTAGGCGCCGCCAGCCCGCTTGTCGAACTTTCCACCGGCATGGAGCCGCGTGAACACGATTTCGACGACGGGTGCCTTTTCCTCCGGGTGCAGCCCGACCGGGATGCCGCGCCCATCGTCCTCGACGCTGACCGATCCGTCCTTGTGGAGAATGACGTCGACGCGGCTGCCGAAGCCAGCGAGGATCTCGTCGGACGCGTTGTCGATGACCTCCTGCACGACGTGCAAGGGGCTGTCGGTGCGGGTGTACATCCCCGGCCGCTGCTTCACCGGCTCCAGCCCCTTGAGGACGCGGATCGATGCTTCGCCGTATTCGGCACGGCGACTGGATGCTGGCTTCTGGCGTTCTTGCATGTCCGGTTACTTCGAGTTGTCCCCAGTTTCTGTGGAAAACCTGTCGCGCGAGGAGCCCAAACCCGCGCCGTTGCTGGCTTCGGTCGGATTGATCACTTGATGAGCAGTGGCCCCATGGCGAAGGAAGATGTCAGCGCAGACCGCACATCTGTGCGATGGCCGCCCAGTCGAGCCGCATGTCCGGGTGCAGGTAGCCCAGGAATCCCACGGCGAGCAGCGCAGCGGCACCCAGCCACGCGATCCATCCGAGTCGACGCGACGCCATGGCGGGTTCCTCAGACCGGAGCGCCCGCGGCCCGCGCAAGCGGCCGCTCGTTGACCGGCCACGACAGGGCGGCCGCCGCGAAGGCGAGCCCGATCCCCAACCACCAGATCAGGTCGTAGGACCCGGTGGTTTCGAACACGTAACCGCCGAGCCAGACGCCCGCGAAGCCGCCGATCTGGTGCCCCAGGAACACGATTCCGTAGAGCGTCGATGCATAGCGCAGTCCGTAGATCTGCCCGATCAGTCCATTGGTGAGCGGAACCGTGCCCAGCCACAGCAGCCCCATCCCGGCCGCGAACACGTACAGGACCACAGGGGTCAGCGGGAACAGCAGCAAGGAAGCGATGAACAGGGCACGCAGGCCGTAGAGCCATACCAGCAGGTTCTTCTTGCTGTAACGCCCTCCGAGCCATCCGCAGCCGTACGAACCCACCACGTTGAACAGTCCGATCAACGCGATCGCGATGGCGCCGTGCGCTGCCGTCAGGCCTCGGTCGGTGACGTACGAGGGCAGGTGCAGGGTGATGAACGCCGTGTGGAATCCGCACACGAAAAAGCTCCAGAAGAGGTAGTGGTACGAGCCGGTGCCCACTGCCTCACGGAACGCGGCGCCCAGCGACTGCTGGAACTGGGCGGCCCCGGCCCGCGCCCGTCCACGCAGCATGAAAGCCAGCGGAAGCCCGAAAGCCGACACGGCTGACAGGACCAGCAGCGCCGAATACCAGTCGAAGTGCGCAATCAACTGCTGCCCGAACGGCACCATCAGGAACTGGCCCATCGAGCCGCCCGCGCTGGCGATGCCCAGCGCCACGCTGCGCCGTTCCGGCGTGACACTGCGCGCGACCACGCCGAGCACGACGCCGAATGTCGTGCCGCTCTGTCCCAGCCCGACCAGCACGCCCGCCGTCCAGTAGAGCTCGGACGCCGATTGCGCGTGCGCCATCCCGAACAGGCCGGCGGCATACAGCAGCGCGCCGAGCACGATGGTCCGGCCGGCGCCGTAGCGGTCCGCGACGCCACCGAACAGCGGCGCACCAAGGCCCCACACGAGGCTCTGGATCGCAAACGCGAGGGAAAAGACTTCGCGCGACCAGCCACGGTCGACGCTCATCGGCTGCAGGAACAGGCCGAACGTCGCGCGCACGCCCAGCGCGATCAGCAGGATCGCCACGGCGGCGGCCAGCACGAACTCGGGACGGCGAGCGGACTTCAAACGGGAGGGGACAGTGAACCGGGTGAGCAGGCGATTCTACGTGACCCGGTCGTTATACTGCCCGCGCTCCCCGTAGTTCAATGGATAGAACAAGTGCCTCCTAAGCGCTAGATGTGGGTTCGATTCCCGCCGGGGGGGCCAGACAACCCGCGATGCAACGGGCGTTCCCGCTAGCCGGGCGCATCAAGTGAGGACCTCGGCATGACCGAACGTTCATTGTCCACGATGCATGGTCGCTTCGACCTGATCTTCCGGATCGTCGCCGCGGCAGTCATCGTAGTCGGCATCTTCCTGGTGCTTATGCCGTTCCTCAGCGCGCTGCTGGTCGCCGGCGTGCTCGCGATTGCGACCTGGCCGCTGTACCAGCGCATTCACACCGGCCTCGCCGGTCGGTCGACCTGGGCCGCCACGCTGATGCTGCTGCTGATCCTGGTGCTCGTGGTCATCCCGATCAGCCTGCTGGCGGGTGCCGCGGCTGACCAGCTGCCGACGCTCGTCGGCGTGGTGAAGGGCTGGGTGAGCGGCGGTGTCCATGTGCCCGAACAACTGAAGAGCATCCCGCTGGTCGGCGACAAGGTCTACGAACAGCTGGCCCAGCTCACCACGGACCGGGCCCAGATGGGTGCCCTGCTCCAAAAGGCACTCGAGCCGGCCGGCAAGCTGTCGGTCGCCTTCGTGCGGGTCCTGGGCGACGGCATCCTGCAGTTGCTGCTGGTCGCATTCATCGCGTTCTTCTACTACCGCGACGGACACCGCATCGCCGAGGTGATCCAGCGCATCGCCGGGCGCCTGTCGGGCGAGATGAGCACTGAAATGCTTCACATCGTCGTCGGCACCACGCGCAGCGTGTTCATCGGCCTCGTTGGCACCGCCGCCGCGCAGGGCCTGGTGGCGTTCATCGGCTTCCTGATTGCCGGCGTGCCGGCGGCCTTCCTGCTGAGCGTCGGCACCTTCGTGCTGTCGGTCGTGCCGATGGGGCCGGTGCTGCTCTGGGGCGGCGCCGCCGTCTGGCTGTATCTGCACGGCGAGACGGGCTGGGCGATCTTCATGGTGGTCTGGGGTGCGGTCGTCATCAGCAGCATCGACAATTTCCTGAAGCCGCTGCTGATCGCGCGCGGCTCGACGTTGTCGCTCGGTCTGATCTTCCTCGGCGTGCTGGGCGGCGTGTTCGCGTTCGGCTTCATCGGGGTGATCCTGGGGCCGGTCCTGCTGGCGCTGGGCGTTGCCCTGGGCCGGGCATGGATCGCCGCCAAGGATCCCGGGATCGCCCTGGCCGCGGGGATCGCAGCGCCCGCGGCGGCGTCCTCTGCCGTTGCGTCCGGATCGACGCCGACCCGGTCCTAGGGCCCTGCTGGGTCAGATGCGCAGGAAGTGCGTCCGGTAGTGCTTCAATTCGTCGATGGACTCGTAGATGTCGGCGAGGGCTTCGTGCCGGCTCTTCTTGTCGAACGAGCGGTACACCTCGGGCCGCCAGCGCCGTGAGAGCTCCTTCAAGGTGCTGACGTCGACGTTGCGGTAGTGAAAGAACGCCTCGAGCCGGGGCATCCAGCGCGCCATGAACCGGCGGTCCTGGCAGATCGAGTTGCCGCACATCGGCGCCTTGCCGCGCGGCACCAGCGGCGCGAGAAACTCGATCAGGCTGTCGCTCGCACCCTCCTCGTCGAGCTTGGAAGCGCGGACCTTCTCCGTCAGGCCGGACCGCGCGTGGGTCGCGGTGTTCCAGCTGTCCATTGCCGCGAGGATGCCGTCGTCCTGCCGGATCACGAGCACCGGTCCTTCCGCGATGACCTCGAGATCAGCATCCGTCACGACCACGGCCACCTCGATGACGCGGTCGGAGTCAGGGTTCAGTCCGGTCATCTCCATGTCCACCCAGACGAGATTCGCCTCGGAAAACCGGGGATGACGGGAAGTGTTCGCCTCGGGGGGCTGTGACATAATCTTCCGAACTTCAGGGGCGCGCGATTGTCGCACAGCGAGACGCGCGCCTTGCCATTTCTGGATCCGATGTCCCTCGTCCTCACGATCGCCTTCGTCGCCTTCCTTCTCGCGATGGTGGGCCTCAAGTACTGGCTCGCGTGGCGCCAGATCCGCCACGTCACGGAGCACGCGGCCGCCGTGCCGCGGCAGTTCGCCGACCGGGTGTCGCTCGATGCGCACCGCCGCGCGGCCGCCTACACCGTCGAGAAGACCCGGCTCGGCCTGTTCGAGACCGCGTTCGGCGCGGCGCTGCTCGTCGGTCTGACGCTGCTCGGCGGCCTCGACTGGCTGGTCGGTCGGCTGTCGACCCTGACGAACAGCGACTTCGTGCTGCAGATGCTGATCGTGTCGGTCGTGCTGCTGCTCGCCAGCCTGCTCGATCTGCCGTTCGCGTGGTACCGGCAGTTCCGGATCGAGCAGAAATTCGGATTCAATCGCATGACCCTGAGGCTCTGGATCGCCGACCTGGCGAAGTCGCTGGTCCTGACCGCCACGCTCGGTCTGCCGCTGCTCGCTGCAGTGCTCTGGCTGATGGACCGGGCCGGTGACCTCTGGTGGATCTACGCATGGTTGCTGTGGGTTGGCTTCAACGCGCTGGTGCTGGTGCTGTACCCGACACTGATCGCGCCGCTGTTCAACAAGTTCGAACCGCTGAAGGATGGTGGTCTCGCGGATCGCATCGCCGCCCTGCTCGCCCGCACGGGGTTCTCGAGCAGGGGCGTGTTCGTGATGGACGGGTCGCGCCGCTCGGCGCACGGCAACGCCTACTTCACGGGCCTCGGACGGGCGAAGCGCATCGTGTTCTTCGATACCCTGGTCGAGCGCCTGCAGCCGTCCGAGATCGAGGCCGTGCTCGCCCACGAACTCGGCCACTTCAGGCTGCGCCACATCGCGAAGCGGCTGATCCTGTCCTTCGTCGCCAGCCTCGCCTTCCTGGCCCTGCTCGGATGGCTGGTCAACCAGGCCTGGTTCTACACGGGGCTCGGCGTGACACCGTCGCTCGCCGGCTCCAACCATGGAATCGCTCTGGTGCTGTTCGCCCTGGTGCTCCCGGTGTTCACGTTCCTGTTTGCGCCGCTTGCAAGCCTGCTGTCGCGCCGGCACGAGTTCGAGGCCGATGCCTTCGCGGCCCGTCACGCGTCGGCCGGCGACCTGATCAACGCCCTCGTGAAGCTCTACCAGGACAACGCGTCGACGCTGACGCCGGACCCGCTGCATTCGGCGTTCTACGACTCCCACCCGCCGGCATCGACCCGCATCGAGCGGCTGGCGCAGCAACCGGTCTGACAATGAGGTCCCGAGAGCAGCTTCTCGCCGCGCATTGCCGGCCGGTGACGTCGCCCGCGATGAGCGGGGAAGAAGTGAAGCGGCAACTCGAAGTCCTCCCGGACTGGCAACTGGTGCGCGGGGCCCTGTCGCGCACCTTCCGCTTCGCGGACTATTGCGAGACGATCGCCTTCGTCAACGCCATCGTCCACATGATCCACTCGGAGGACCATCACCCGGACCTCTGCGTCGGCTATGACCGTTGCGAAGTGAGCTTCAGCACGCATTCCGCCGGGGGCATCACGGACAACGACTTCATCTGCGCCGCGAAGACGGACGCGATCCACGCGCATCGCTACGGCTCGGCCGCCGCATGAAGGAGTCCGCGCGCTCCGCCGACGCGGCGGACTTCGACGCGCGCGTGGTGGCCACCTTTGGAAGGCAGTTCCTGGTCGCGGACCCGTCGGGTGCCGTATGGTCGGCGACGCGTCGCGGCAAGAAGGGCGACGTCGTCGTCGGCGACCAGGTCCGCGTGCGCGCCTCGGCTCCCGGCCAGGTGCGCATCGAAGGCGTGCATCCGCGTCGCTCGCTGCTGTTCCGCGCCGACGGCTTCCGCACGAAGGAACTGGCGGCGAACATCGACCTCGTCCTCGTCGTCTACGCCGCGCGCCCGAGCTTCAACCGCTGGTTCGCCTGGAAGGCGCTGGTCGCCGCTCACGCCGCGGGCATCGACGCCGTCGTCGTCCAGAACAAGACCGAACTCGATGACTCGGGCGAAGCTGGCGAATTCCGCCTGGCGCTCGCCCGGCTTGGCGTGACCACGATCGGCGTGTCCGCGAAAGGCGACCCGGAGCGAACCCGTTCGGCGCTCGCTGCGATCACGCGTGATCGCGCGAGCCTGCTGGTGGGGCAGTCGGGCATGGGCAAGTCGACTTTGTTGAACCTTCTCGTGCCGGACGCCGGAGCTCGAACGCAGGAGTACTCGCAGCGGCTGGACCTCGGCAAGCAGACGACGACGGCCTCGCGCTGGTTCGCCCTGCCGTCCGGGGGCTCCATCGTCGACACGCCGGGTTTCCAGGAGTTCGGGCTGGCGAACGTGCCGCTCGCTGAACTCGCCGGAAGTCTTCCGGAATTCCGGCCGGCACTTGGCGGGTGTCGCTTCCTCGACTGCCGCCATCTGGCCGAGCCCGGTTGCGCCGTGCGCGCACTGGTCGACTCCGGCGCCATCACTGCCGAACGCTACGCGTTCTATCGTTCTCTCGCCGAGGCCCATCCACTGTGAAACTCGTCGCGCGCGCCGACCACCCGCTGCAGGCGGCGATCTGGGCCGACACCCTGCGTGCCGCGGGCATACGCTGCGAGGTGCGCAACACGGCGCTGTCAGGCGCGCTCGGCGAGATCCCGTTCCTTGAATGCGCGCCGCAGCTGTGGCTCGTCGACGACGCCGATGAAACCCGCGCGCGCAGCATCCTGCACGCGCTCAAGCAGCCGGTGAGCGGGGCCGCCTGGTGCTGCGCGACCTGCGGCGAGGAATCCGAACCGCAGTTCGGCAGTTGCTGGAAGTGCGGGGCTCCGCGTCCGGCCTAGGCGAACCAGCCGGCCAGGGTCAGCGCAAGCAGCAGCGCCAGCCACAGCAGTATCGAACGCCACACCAGGCCAACCACGGACCGCAGTGCGGGCACGCCCGGATCGGCCAGGCCTGCCCCCTCGTTTCCGACTTCGTCGAAGTGACGCGCCGCCTCGGTCGTCGGCATCAGGCGCAGCCCGAGGGCACCGCTGGCGGCCGCCAGGATCAATGTGCGCGAATCCGGCGTCGGCAAGCCCGCTGCCGGCGCCTGCCGCGCGACCTGGCGCCAGCAGTAGATCGCTCCTTCGAAGTCGCCGACGATGGCGAACCCGAGCGATGTCAGCCGCGCCGGAATCCAGTCGATCCATGCGAACGCCTTGCTGGCGAATTCGCCGAAGCGATCCGGAGGCGTCGCTGCGCTTGGCGGGCGCTCCCAGACGCGGGCAACATGCTCCGCCAGGCGGTACAGGACCGCCCCCATCGGACCGGGCAGCACGAGGAACCAGAAGAAGACGCCGAACACATGGCGCTGCGCGAGCAGAAGGCCATGTTCGATGGCCTGCCGCACGACCTCGTCTTGCGACAGGTCGGCCGCGGTGAACGACGGATCCCTTAGCTGCTTCCACGCCGTCAGTTCCCGGCGCGCGGCGTTCAGGTCACCGTTCGCCAGCGCGATCTGGATCTCGGTCCCACGGTGGCTGAACTGGCGGAAGCCGAGCGCAAAGAACAGCACCGCCACGTTGACCGCCAACCCCAGCACGACGCTGATCGACGCCGCAACCGCATAGGCCGCGCCGACGACCAGGGTCAGCCCGACCACGACAAGGAGCCAGGCGTACGCCCCGTGGCGCCTGCGACCGGCGTTCAGGTTGCGCTCGGCCCATCCGGAAATCTGGCGCACGGCGCCATAGACCGGGTTCGCGGCCGGCAACGGCCGCAGTTGCTCGAGCAACAACGTAATGACGAGGGAAAGCCAGCCCAAGGTCGACACCTCCGCGTCCGATTGTAGAGGGGTGCCCCCCGCGCGCCGTCAAGCGCGCAGGAAGTGGTAGAAGTTGCGCAGCATTGCCGCCGTCGCACCCCAGATGAAATACCGCCGTTCCGCGTGGTATGGCATCGCGTAGAAGGTGCGCGCGATGTCCGCGTAGCGGTACAGACGGCGCTCGTGGTTGGCCGGGTTCATGAGGAAGGTCAGTGGCACTTCGAACGCCTCGGACACCTCGAACGTGTCCAGGCGCAGCGTGAACGGACGTTCGATCAGACCGACGACCGGCGTGACCCGGTAGCCGGTGACCGTACGGTATTCCGGCAGGCTGCCAAGGACGTCGACCACCGACGCCGGCAGTCCGATCTCCTCCTCGCTTTCGCGCAACGCGGTGGCGATCGCGTCGGAGTCCATGTCCTCCACGCGCCCGCCGGGAAAGCTGATCTGCCCCGCATGATCGGTCAGGTGGGCCGTGCGCTGCGTCAGAAGCACCCGCACTTCGTCCCCGCGTACCACTAGAGGAACCAGAACCGACGCGGGCCGCGGCTCGAGGTCCGGGTCGAACAGCCGCGCGTCGGAGCGCATCTCTGGAGTCCACGCGGGCGGCTGCGCGAAGCGGCTGCGCAGCGCGCGCGGCAGCATGACCTCCGGCTCAACCGGCGCGCCGCGCCGCTGCGGGTCGATGAACTCCGGGTCGAGCGGAACCTGTTCCGGGTCGATGACCGGTCGGAACCGTGACGGAACGGGATCGCTCATCTCGTCGGACGGGTGGCCGCGCGAGCAAAAAGGCCGCCGCAAGCGGCGGCCTTGCGCGGGCCGGGCCCGTCCCGACCCTACTCGGTCTTGGCCGCTGCCTTGTCGGCCGCCGCCTTCGCCGCGGCGCTCTTGTGCTCGAGCTTCTCGCGGATCCGGGCCGATTTGCCAGAGCGATCGCGCAGGTAGTACAGCTTCGCGCGCCGCACGTCGCCGCGCCGCTTGACCTCGATCGACGCGATCGTCGGTGAATACAGCTGGAAGGTGCGCTCGACGCCCTCGCCGCTCGACACCTTGCGGACGACGAACGAAGAGTTCAGGCCGCGGTTGCGGCGGCCGATCACCACGCCCTCGAAGGCCTGCACGCGCTTGCGCGTGCCCTCGACGACGTTGACGCTGACGATCACCGTGTCCCCCGGGGCAAACGGCGGAATCGTCTTGTTGGCGGTCAGGCGCGTCAGTTCTTCCTGTTCCAGCTTCTCGATGATGTTCATCTCTGCTCCTTGAACCATCGTCGTGCGGCTCTGTTCGATGTGTTGCCGCCGAGAGGATGGGGCCCTGCTTGCTGCATTACCGCGGCGGGCTACCCCGCCGCACCCTTCTGCGCGATCTCGCGCAAATCCATTTCGTCCTGCACGCTCAGGCGCCCCGTCGCCCTCGCCCACTCGACGAGGTCCGGTCGCTGCGCCTGGGTCGCGGACAGCGCCTGCCGCCGCCGCCACGCGGCGATGTCGGCATGGTGCCCCGACGTCAGCACGTCCGGCACCGCCCGACCCCGCCACACCTCCGGCCGCGTGTAGTGCGGGCCGTCCAGCAGGCCGGTCGCGAACGATTCCTCGTCCGCGGACGCTTCCTTCAGCGCTCCGGGCAACTGCCTCACGATGGCATCGATCAGGGCCATCGCCGGCACTTCGCCGCCCGACATCACGAAGTCACCGACGGATACCACCTCGTCCACGCACTCCTCGAGGAAGCGTTCGTCGATCGCCTCGTACCGCCCGCAGACCAGCGCGAGCGAACCACCCTTCTCGGCCAGCCGCCTGACCCGCTCGTCGGTCAGCGGCTTGCCGCCCGGCGCAAACGTCACGACGTGCGCGGCCCCGCCGTCCGCCTTCGCTGCCGCGACCGCTTGCGCCAGCGGCTCGGCCATCATCACCATCCCCGGACCGCCGCCGTACGGACGGTCGTCCACGGTCCGGTGCGCGTCACTGGTGAAATCGCGCGGATTCCAGCTCACCAGCGACCACAGCCCCTGCTCATGCGCGCGCCGCGTGATGCCGTGCTCCGTGATCGCCGCGAACATCGCGGGAAACAGCGTGATCACGTCGAAGCGCATCCGCGGTCCCTCATGCCCAGTCGCGCTGCCAGTCGACCCGGATCACCCTTCCGGCAACGTCGACCTCGTCCACGTACGGCTCGACCAGCGGGATCAGGCAGGTGCCCGCCTGGTCCGTCACTTCCAGCCACTGCCGCAGCACGCCGGCGACTTCGTTGGCGCGCAGCCCTGCGACCTCGCCGAGCGTCTCACCGGACCGGTTGACCACCCGGCTTCCGAGCAGATCGCTCAGGTAATGCTCACCTTCAGCCAGCGGAGGAAACTCGCCTCTCGCCACCGCCACCGTTGCGCCCTTCAGCGCGTCGGCAGCCTCCTTTGACTCACACCCGGCCCACTTGGCCAGGATTGCCGTTCCGTGCCGGCGACAGGACTGGACCGACAGCCGTTCCCGGCTGCCTCCCCGGATCAGCCACCAGCCGGCGACCGCCTCGAGGACCCTGCCGTCCGCCGCAAACGGTGCGATCCGCACCGAACCCCTGA
>JAOUJD010000221.1 GCA_029883565.1 Burkholderiaceae bacterium | reverse complement strand
GGATTCGGTGACGGTGCCGGGCGCGGTCGCCGGATGGTCCATGCTGCATCGGCGCTTCGGCAGCCTGCCGTTCGGCGACCTGCTCGCCCCGGCGCTGCATTACGCCGAGCGCGGCTATGCGGTGACACCGATCGTGCAGGAGAAATGGGAGCTCGCGGCTCCGATCCTGAAGGCCCTGCCGGGCTACGCGGATCACTTCCTGCCGCGTGGCCGCGCGCCGCACGTCGGCGAGCACTTCACGCTGGCGGGCGCCGCGCGCACGCTCGAGGTCGTGGCGGCAACCAACGGCGAGGGGTTCTACAAGGGGGAAATCGCGGAAGCGATCGTGCGGCACGCGCAGGCCACCGGAGGCGCGATGACGCAAGAGGACCTCGCGGCCTACTGGGACTTCGTGCAGTCGAACGGCTGGGTCGGCACGCTCCAGACGCGATTTCACGGCCACGAGTTGCACGAGATCCCCCCAAACGGCCAGGGCATCGCCGCGCTCGTCTGCCTCGGCATCCTGCGCCATACGGACATCGCGGACTGCGACGTCGACTCGGCGGACTGGCAGCACGCCGCGATCGAGGCGATGAAGCTCGCCTTCGCCGACGTCTATCGTTACGTTGCGGACCCGCGCGCGATGACGGTCACGCCGGCGCAGATGCTGGATGACGACTACCTCGCCGCACGCGCCGGGCTCATCGACATGAAGCGCGCGCAGGCGGCGGCCGCGGGCACGCCGCCGCGCGGCGGGACCATCTACCTGAGCGCCGCCGACGCCAACGGCATGATGGTGTCGTTCATACAGTCGAACTACATGGGCTTCGGGTCCGGGGTCGTCGTGCCCGGCTATGGAATCTCGCTGCAGAACCGCGGCGCCGGCTTTTCGCTCGATCCGGCCAGCCCCAACTGCGTGGCGCCGGGCAAGCGCCCGTTCCAGACCATCATCCCGGCGTTCCTGACGAAGGACGGGGCGCCGCAGATGAGTTTCGGCGTGATGGGCGGGAACATGCAGCCGCAGGGCCACGTGCAGACGCTGCTGCGGATGCTGCTGGCGCGGCAACAGCCGCAGGCCGCCTGCGACGCGCCGCGCTGGAAGGTGATGCAGGGACTGGACATCGAGATCGAGAACGCGATGCCCGCCGCCGTTGCCGACGAGCTCGCGTCGCGCGGCCACCGGATCACCCGTGCCAACGACAGCTACATGGACTTCGGCTCCGGCCAGTTCATCTGGCGGCTGGGCGACCCCACCGTCGACGGCTACGTCGCTGCGAGCGACTCGCGACGGGACGGGCTGGCCGCCGGGTTCTAGTGACAGGCCCGAAGCGGGCGCGCCGAGGGTTGTGCGCGCTCAAACGATGCCGACTCGCCACGGCGGCTCCCGGGGAAGCCCGCCGCGCGCCGGTGGTTTTTGGGACAATGCGCCGACGATAACGACAGGACAGGGGACGCGAGACCATGACCTACGCTGCCATTACGGGCTGGGGCAAGTGCATGCCGCCGGCCGTGCTGACCAACGCCGATCTCGCGACGTTCCTCGACACGGACGACGAGTGGATCGTCAGCCGCACTGGCATGAGGGAGCGGCGCGTGTCGCACGTGTCCGCCATCGAGATGGCGACGGTCGCGAGCCAGCGCGCGCTGGCTTGCGCGGGTCTGAAGGCGGACGACATCGACCTGATCGTCTACGGCAGTTGCAGCAATGACGAGCAGGTGCCGAACTGCGCGTCCGGCGTGCAGGTGCTGATCGGCGCGACCAATGCCGCATCGATGGACTTGAACACGGCCTGCACCAGCTTCCTGTACGGGCTGTCGACCGCCACCGCGATGATCCGAACGGGGTCGGTACGCACCGCGATCGTGATTGGCGTGGAACTCATCACACCCTACATGGACTGGACGAACCGCAACGTGGCCGTGCTGTTCGGCGACGGCGCGGCCGCGGTCGTCCTGCAGGCGAGCGACAGGAAGGAAGGCCTGCTGGGCGAGCAGCTGGGCTGCTACGCGGACGCGCGCCAGATCCTGCGCGTGCGAGGCATGGGCTGCAGCTATGCCAATCGCGGCGTGCAGTACGGGGACACGCTGTGGGACTTCGACGGGCAGGAGATCTTCAAGCGCGCGGTCAAGGGCATGGCGCAGGCGTCGGAAAAGGTGCTGGCGAAGTGCGGGGTGACGCCGGACCAGATCGACCTCGTGGTGCCGCATCAGGCGAACCTGCGCATCATCGAGGCGGTCGCACGCCACGCGCACATCCCGATGGAAAAGGTGTTCCTGACCGTGCAGCGCTACGGCAACATGTCCGCGGCCACCGTGCCGGTTGCGCTCGTCGAGGCGCTGGAAGAAGGCCGCGTGAAGCCGGGCAGCCTGCTGCTGATGCCTGGCTTCGGCGGCGGCCTGACGCTGTGCTCGCACCTCGTGCGATGGGGCGACCGCGTGACGCCGCTGGCGACCAGCGACGCCGAGCTTCCGCCGTGCCCCCGGAGCGCGCTCGAACTCGTCAACGAGATCCGCGCCGCCAAGACGGCCGGCGGCGCCTCGGAAGCGGCCCTGATGAACACCAGGTTCGTCGAAGCGGGCACCCGCGCCTGAACCGCGCCACCCGCTCGTTCCGTCCGCCGGCGCGGCCATTGGACGCGACCGCCAGTAGAATCGTCTCGTCCCCTTGAAGCGCACAGGCCATGACAAAGACATACGAAGCAGTCACCCCGCATGCGGTCGCCTTTCTCGGACTCGGCGTGATGGGTTATCCGATGGCGGGCCACCTCGCGCGCGCCGGCCACCACGTCACTGTCTACAACCGTACGGCGAAGAAGGCCGAGCAGTGGGCGGAGGAGTACGGCGGCAAGACCGCGCGCACGCCGCGCGAAGCCGCGGGCGGCGCCCAGATCGTCTTCTCGTGCGTCGGCAACGACGACGACCTGCGCAGCGTGTATCTCGGGGCCGACGGCGCCCTGGGCGGCATGGGCAAGGGTGCGATCGCATTCGACAACACCACGGCATCGGCCAGGGTCGCGCGCGAGCTCGACGCCGAGGCGCGCGGACGCGGCCTGCATTTCATCGATGCGCCCGTTTCCGGCGGCCAGGCCGGCGCGGTCAACGGGCAGCTGACGGTGATGTGCGGCGGCGAGCCCGCCGCATTCGAGCGCGCCCAGCCGGTGGCGATGGCGTTCGCCAAGGCCGTGACGCTGATCGGCGCCTCGGGCGCAGGACAGCTCGCCAAGATGGTGAACCAGATCTGCATCGCCGGGCTGGTGCAGGGCTTGTCCGAGGGGATCCAGTTCGGGCAGGCCGCCGGCCTCGACATGAAGCTGGTGCTGCAGGTCATCGGCAAGGGCGCAGCGCAGAGCTGGCAGATGGACAACCGCGGCACGACGATGATCGACGACAAGTTCGACTTCGGCTTCGCCGTCGACTGGATGCGCAAGGACCTCGGGCTGTGCCTGGACGAGGCTCGTCGCAACGGGGCGCCACTTCCGGTCGCTGCGCTGGTGGACCAGTTCTACTCGGAAGTGCAGGCGATGGGCGGCAACCGGTGGGACACGTCCTCTCTGATCCGCCGGCTGCGCAACGCGAAGAAGTAGCCAGGCATGGCGGCGGGCGAGATCGAGCGGCAGCTCGCGGCCCTGCGGCCGAGCCTGCTGGCGATCGCACGCCTGCAGCTGCGCAACGATGCCTGGGCCGAGGACGTCGTGTCCGAGACGATGATCGCCGCGCTGGAAGGCGCGGAACGGTTCGCGGCGCAGTCGCAGGTCAAGACCTGGGTCGTCGGCATCCTCAAGCACAAGATCATCGACCAGTTCCGCCGGGCGCGGCGCGAAGTGTCGACCGACGCGGAGGTCGAGGCAGCCGAGGTCGAGACGTTCGACGAACTGTTCCTGGAGGACGGCCATCGCGCGAACATGCCGGCGGAATGGGGAAACCCCGAGAGCTCCTTCGAGCGCTCGCAGTTCTTCGAAGTGCTGCAGGCCTGCGTCGATCAGCTGCCGGCCAGCCTCGGGCGCATCTTCATGATGCGCGAATGGCTCGACTACGAGACGGCGCAGATCTGTAAGGAACTCGGCATCACGTCGACGAACTGCTTCGTGATGCTGTATCGCGCCCGCATGCGGCTGCGCGAATGCCTCGAGATGAACTGGTTTGGCGCCCAGGGCCACACATGAGCGGAATGGTCCATATCACCTGCAAGCAGGCGCATCGGCTGCTGTCCGAGCGGCTGGACCGGCCGCTCGGGCCCGGCGAGCGGTGGCGCCTCTGGCTCCATCTGAGGTTCTGCGACATGTGCTCGCGCGTCGGACGGCAGATGGATTTCCTGCGGGCAAGCGTGCGTCGGCTCGACAAATAACCCTGCGCCAGGCGAGGCGGCAGCGCGGTCCGATTGTGTAAGGTCTGGCTGCGGAAACCGACCAAAGCGAACGCCCAGCCTGGTGACCCGATCGTGCACGCGACATTGCCCCTGCTGAAAGTCAGCGATTTCCCGCCGCTGCGGCGCCGGTCGATCGAAACCCTGCAGGTCAACCTCGGGTACCGCTGCAACCAGTCCTGCCTGCACTGCCACGTGAATGCCGGGCCAAACCGGACCGAGCAGATGGACGCAGAAACCGTCGACGTGGTGCTCGAGGTGATGCGCGCGCGCTCGATCCGGACGCTGGACGTGACCGGCGGAGCGCCGGAACTCAACGTGCATTTCCGCCGTCTGGTCACCGCCGCGCGCGGCCTGGGCGCTGCCGTGGTCGACCGCTGCAACCTCACGATCCTCGAGGAACCCGGGCACGAGGACCTGGCGGCGTTCCTCGCGCGCGAGCAGGTTCAGGTCGTCGCGTCGCTGCCC
>JAOUJD010000220.1 GCA_029883565.1 Burkholderiaceae bacterium | reverse complement strand
ACAACATCAAGGCGTACATCGGCATCAGCGCCACCGTGCGGCTGGCGTTGCCGATGGGGCTCGAGCGATCGGTCGGCAAGGCGAAGCGCATCATCGATCGCCGGCCGAAAGAGTAGCCAGGAGCGCACATGTACACACAGGCGATGGACATCCCGTCTCCCGACCGGGACGACGCCGCGGCGGGGGGCCCGCGGTCGCTGAAGGAGGCGCAGTACGCGGCCGAGTTCGATGCCCGGGTGGCGCGCGGCGACTTCATCGAGGCCAAGGACTGGATGCCGGAGGGCTACCGCAAGACCCTCGTGCGGCAGATCAGCCAGCACGCGCACAGCGAGATCGTCGGCATGCTGCCGGAAGGCAACTGGATCACCCGGGCGCCGACCCTGAAGCGCAAGGCCATCCTGCTGGCCAAGGTGCAGGACGAGGGCGGCCACGGGATGTACCTGTACGCAGCGGCCGAGACCCTCGGCGTGGCGCGCGACGACCTGATCGACGCGCTGCATTCGGGCAAGGCCAAGTACTCGTCCATCTTCAACTACCCGACGCTCAACTGGGCCGACATCGGCGTCATCGGCTGGCTGGTCGACGGCGCGGCGATCATGAACCAGATCCCGCTGTGCCGCTGCTCGTACGGTCCGTATGCGCGCGCCATGATCCGCATCTGCAAGGAGGAGTCGTTCCACCAGCGCCAGGGCTACGACCTGCTGCTGACGATGATGAAGGGCACGGCCGAGCAGCGCGCAATGGTGCAGGACGCGGTGAACCGCTGGTGGTGGCCTTCGCTGATGATGTTCGGCCCGCACGACAGCGAGTCCACCCACAGCGGCGACTCGATGAAGTGGGGCATCAAGCGCATCAGCAACGACGACCTGCGGCAGAAGTTCGTCGACGCGACGGTCCCGCAGGCAAAGGTGCTTGGCATCACGCTGCCGGACCCGGACCTGAAGTGGAACCAGGCGCGGGGCGACAGCGGTCACTGGGACTTCGGCCGCATCGACTGGAGCGAGTTCTGGAACGTCGTCAACGGCCACGGCCAGTGCAACCGCGAGCGCCTCGCCGACCGCGTGCAGGCCTGGGAGGACGGCGCCTGGGTGCGCGAAGCCGCGCTTGCCCACGCCGAGAAGCAGCGCCGCCGCGATCGCCTGGCTGCCTGACCATGGCGACCCTTATGAAGAGGGGGTTCCAAGGGGGCAGGGCCCCCTTGCGTCTTCATCATGCCCAGGGCCTCTGGCTCATCCGCAAGCCGCCTGCGAAGACCACGAGACGATATTGAAAGGAACCGCAATGACCGAGCCAGCCCGCCAGTGGCCTCTGTGGGAAGTGTTCATCCGGAGCAGGAACGGACTCGATCACAAGCACTGCGGCAGCGTGCATGCGCCGGACGCGAAGATGGCGCTGCAGAACGCGCGCGACGTCTACACGCGCCGGATGGAGGGCGTGAGCATCTGGGTGGTGCGCGCCGACCAGATCGTCGCCAGCGACCCCGATGCCAAGCCCGAGATGTTCGACCCGGCGGAGGACAAGATCTACCGGCACCCGACGTTCTACACGCTGCCGGATGAAGTGAACCACATGTAGGTGCCGCGATGACCGCTGCCACCCAGACCCATACCGCGCACCTCGACTACCTGCTGCGCATCGCCGACACGTCGCTGATCCTCGGTCAGCGCCTGTCCGAGTGGTGCGGCCACGGGCCGGTGATCGAGGAGGACATCGCCCTCACCAACATCGCGCTCGACCTGATCGGCCAGGCCCGCCTGCTGCTGACGCACGCCGGCGCGCTCGAGGGCCGCGGTCGCGACGAGGACCAGCTCGCCTTCCTGCGGCGTGAACCCGAGTTCCGCAACCTGACCATCGTCGAACTGCCGAACGGCGATTTCGGGCGCACGATCCTGCGCAATTTCCTGGTCAGCGCGTGGCAGCGCGAGCTCTGGCAGGCGCTCGCGAAGTCGAGCGACGGCGAACTCGCGGCCATCGCCGCCAAGAGCCTGAAGGAGACGCGCTACCACCTGCAGCACGCGGCGGACTGGGTGGTGCGACTGGGCGACGGCACCGAGGAGTCGCACAAGCGCATGCAGGCTGCGCTCGACCTGTTGTGGCCGTACACGGCGGAGTTCTTCAGCCCGTCGCCCACCGACGACGTGGCGGTCGCCACCTCCGTCGGCCCGGCGTGGTCCGCGCTGCAGGAGTCATGGGTCGCCGCCGTCACCCCGGTGCTCGAAGTGGCCACGCTGAAGGCCCCGGCGCGCACTCCTTTCCTCACGCGCGGGAAGTTCGGCGTCCACAGCGAGCACCTTGGGCACCTGCTGACGGAGATGCAGTACCTGCAGCGCACCTACCCGGGCGGGACATGGTGATGCTGACGACCGAGCAGGCCTGGCAGATCCTGGGACGCGTGGCGGACCCGGAGATCCCGGCGATCTCGGTGACGGAACTGGGCATCGTGCGCGACGTGCGGGCCGCGCCCGACGGCGTCGACGTCGTGGTGACGCCGACCTACTCCGGCTGCCCGGCGACGGAGGCGATCGAGCGGTCGATCCGCGAGGCGCTGGCCGCCGCGGGCGCGGGCGAGGTCCGCGTGCAGCAGCGCCTGTCCCCGGCGTGGACCACGGACTGGATCGACGATGCGGCGCGCGAGCGACTGCGCGCGTACGGCATCGCGCCGCCCGGCGAGCGGTCGGTGCGCAACGAACAGCCGCTGTCGTTCGTTCCACGCGTCGCGTGCCCGCGCTGCGAGAGCGCGGACACCGAGCGGCTGTCCCAGTTCGGAGCGACGGCGTGCAAGGCGCTGTATCGCTGCCGCGCCTGCCGCGAGCCCTTCGAGTACTTCAAGCCACTATGACGCCACGATTTCATTCGCTCCGCGTGGCCGAGGTCCGGCGCGAGACGCCGGAGTGCGTCAGCCTGAAGTTCGAGCTGCCGGACGCGCTCGCGAGCGAGTACCGCTTCACGCAGGGCCAGCACCTCGCGCTGCGCGCCACGCTCGACGGCGAGGAACTGCGCCGTTCGTACTCGGTCTGCTCCGGGTGCGACGACGGCGAACTGCGGGTGGCGGTCAAGAAGGTGCCGGGCGGCCGCTTCTCGGCGTGGGTCAACGAGATGCTGAAGCCCGGCGACGCCATCGACGTGATGACGCCGGAAGGCCGCTTCTTCACGCCGCTGGCGCCCGGGCACGACAAGCACTACGTCGCCTTCGTCGCCGGCAGCGGCATCACACCGGTCCTGTCGCTGATCCGCACGACGCTCGCCCGCGAGCCGAAGTCGCGCTTCACTCTGGTCTACGGCAACCGGCGGCAGACCTCGGTGATGTTCCACGAGGCGCTGGAGGACCTGAAGGACCGCTACCTGACGCGCTTCGCCCTGTACAACGTCTTTTCGAGGGAAGAGCAGGACATCGAACTCTTCAACGGCCGACTCGATGGGGCCAAGGTGCGCGCCTTCCTGGCGACGCTGGTGCCGGCCGACGCGATCGACGAAGCCTTCGTGTGCGGCCCGGCGACCATGATCGACGACGTCGAGCAGGCGCTGCTCTCGGCCGGCATCGCGCGCGAGCACGTGCATGTCGAGCGCTTCGGGGTGCCGGGGGCGGCGGCCGCCGCCCCGGTCGACGACGCTGCGGCGGTCCAGGCCCGCATCGGCATCGTGATCGACGGCGTGCGGCGCGAAGTCGGGTTCCACCGCGGCCAGCATTCGATCCTCGACGCCGGCCGCGCGGCGGGCCTCGACCTGCCGTACTCGTGCAAGGGCGGCATGTGCAGCACCTGCCGCGGCAAGCTGCTGGAGGGCCAGGTCAGGATGGCCAAGAACTACGCGCTCGAGCCGCACGAGGTGGCCGCCGGCTACGTGCTCACCTGCCAGTCGTATCCGCTGAGCGAGCGTGTGCTGATCTCGTACGACGAGCGCTGAGGCGGGACACGACGTGGCGCGCCCCAAGGCAGCAGGCTTCGAGACGCAACGCGCGGCGATCCGCGACGCCGCGGCGCGCCTGTTCGCCGAGAAGGGCTACCCGTCCGCATCGGTGGCGGACCTGGCGCGCGCCTGCGGCGTGTCGAAGGCGCTGCTCTACCACTACTACCGCGACAAGGAAGACCTGCTGGCCGACGTCGCCGTGTCGTACGTCGACCGCCTGGCCGAGATCGTTGCCGAGGTCGCGGCACAGGGCCTGCCGCCGGCCGCCCACCTGCGCCGGCTGGTCGAGGTCTTCATGGCCGAGTACGAACACTCCGCGGCGCGCCACCGGGTGCTGGTGCAGGACGTGAAGTACCTCGAGCGCGCGCACCGCAGCCGCGTGCTTGCCCGCCAGCGCAAGGTGGTCGGCGCGTTCGCCGAGGTCATCGAGCGGCTGGCTCCGGCCGCGACGCGCGCCGAGCTGTCCAAGCCGCTGACGATGATCCTGTTCGGCATGATCAACTGGACCTTTACCTGGTTGAAGGACGGCGGGCCGCTCACGTACGCGGACATGGCTCCGATCGTGTCCGATCTGTTCCTCGGCGGCATCGGACGCGTCCGTGCCGGTCGCGTAGCGCGGTCCCGGCCGCGGCGCCCCCGGGCCGCAGGGCCCAATTCGCTGAAAGCAACGGCATGAACGACGTCTTCCTGTGCGACGGCATCCGCACGCCCATCGGCCGCTACGGCGGCGCCCTTGCCACGGTCCGCACCGACGACCTCGCCGCGATCCCGCTGCGTGCATTGGTCGAACGCAATCCGGGCGTCGACTGGGCCGCGCTGGACGACGTGTACTACGGCTGCGCCAACCAGGCCGGGGAGGACAACCGCAACGTCGCCCGCATGGCCGTGCTGCTCGCCGGCCTGCCGACGGACGTGCCGGCAGCGA
>JAOUJD010000219.1 GCA_029883565.1 Burkholderiaceae bacterium | reverse complement strand
CGCTCGGTTTGCTGACGCGGCTGCGCAGCAACCCGTTCTGGCCACTGATCGAACGGCAGATCGGCGAGCTTGCCGATGCCGACGTGAAGGCCGCGCAGGCTACGCCTTCACCCGCGGTGCGTTGACGAGGGCAATTCCGCCGCCGACCAGCAGCGCGCCGAGCCCGAATAAGAGCGTGACCCGCTCACCGAGCAGCAGCACGCCGAAGGCGACGCCGGCCAGCGGAGTCAGGAACCCGAACACCGCCAGTCGACCGGCGAGATAGCGCGTCAGCAGCCAGAACCAGACCAGGTAGCTCGCAAAGGCGACGATCACGCCCTGGTAGAGCAGGCTGGTCACGGCCAGCGGCGTCAGCCGCATCACCCCGGGTTCCCCGAGCGCCAGCGACGCCAGCGGCAGCAGCAGCGCCGACATGCCAAGCTGGTAGCCCAGCGTCTTGGTCGCGGAGGCGCGCGCAAGCCTGGTGGCGCGGATGACGACCGTGGTCGCGGCCCACAGGGTCGCCGCCAGCACGCCGCACAAATCGCCGACGACGGTCACTGCGCCGCCTCCGACCAGGCCATCAGCGAACGCGACCACGATGCCGCCGAACGCGAGCAGCGTGCCAAGCCACTGCAGCGTCGATAGGCGCTCGCCGGGGACGAGCAGCGCCAGCCCCAACGCCGTCAGGCACGGCGCCAGGTACACGAAGACGATCATGCGGGAGGCCGAGGTGTATGGGAGTCCGTAGTAGATGAAGAAGAACTCGCCCGCGAACAGCAGCCCCGCCAGCAGTCCGGGGCCCAGCGTGCCATCGCGCTCGAAGAGCGGCAGCGAGCGCACCCGCGCCCATCCGAAGAGCAGCGCCCCCGCGATGATCGAGCGCATCGCGCCTTGCATCACCGGAGAAATGTCGGCGAGCGTCGCCTTCACGGCCACCTGCTGCAGTCCCCACAGCAGGCTGCAGCCCAGCATCAGCGCGTACGCGCGCGCGTCGAGGACGCGGCGGGACGCCTGGTTCAACGCGGGTCCGCGGCGGCCAGCGACCGCGCTCGGCGTTTCGACTGCCACGCCCGGCGACCCCAGACCCAGACGTAGTGCACTCCCGAACCCACCAGCGTGATCATCATCAGGGTGAACAGGGGCGGCAGCCAGGCCGTGACCTCGATCGCCTGGGCAGCGTCGGCCAGCAGTGCCGACAGCACGCTGAACTCAAGCACCGTGTTGAATTTGGACAGCAGGCTGGGCGCCATCTCGACGCGGCCCACGATGAAGTGGAAGGCCACCGCCCCGGCCACGATGACGAGATCGCGAACGACGATGGCCGTCGCCAGCCAGACGGGAACCAGCGCCTGCACGGCCAGCACCAAGGTCACGGCCAGCATCGTCATCTTGTCCGCGAGCGGGTCGGCGATCGCGCCAAGCCGGGTCCGCAGGTTCCAGCGCCGCGCGATCAGGCCATCGGCCAGGTCGCTGATCGCCGAGACGATGAACACCGCGAATGCCGCGACATAGCGGTGCTCGAGCAGAAGCGCCACGAGCAAGGGGATCAGCAGGAAGCGCAGACCGGTGATCAGGTTGGGAAGGTGCCGCATGACCCTCATGTTAGAGGAGCGCGATTGGCTCGTAGAATCGTCCAGACCGCGCCTTGCGCCGTCAGTCCGTGCCATCGGTCGCCGAGCGCCTGAAAGTGCCCTCCGGGCTTCCTGCCTGGCGACCGGCAAAGACCGGCCGGGCCCCGGCCACGTGACTTCCTCTAGGAGGCTGGATCTTGCTCGACCGCGACGTCGTTGCGTTCCTGACCGGGCGGCGTGTTTCGGTGTCGATCGCCTCGCGCGACGAGCACTGCGTGCCGTCGGTCGGCCGGGCCGTCGGCTACCGGATCGATGCCGACGGCCGGCAGCTCGCCCTGTTCGTCGTCGCCCGCCAGGCCGAACGCCTGCTCGCCGACATTCGCGCCAGCGGCGCGATCGCCGTTGTGTTCACCGAGCCCAGCACGCACAAGACCGTGCAGGTCAAGGGCGCTGGCGCGCGGGTAACCGCGCTCGAGGATGGCGACTGGCACGTGATCTGCGCCCATGCGGACGAACTCGTCGCCGAGATCTGTCCGCTCGGCCACCCCGAGCCACTGATCCGCAAGCTGACCGAGTGCACGCCGCAGCAGGTCGTCGCCGTCCGCTTCATCCCGACGTCGGCCTTCGGCCAGACGCCCGGCCCACGGGCGGGCGCGGTACTGGGGGAGGCCAGACCGTGACACCCGGTGGGCAGAGATGAGCGCTCCTTCGCTCGAAGACATCCGCAGCTGCCTTGAGGGCGTGATCCCGAGCGTGCTCGCCACCTGCGCGCGCGACGGCACGCCGAACGTAACCTACGTGTCGCAGGTGCACTTCGTCGATCGCCGTCATGTCGCGCTGTCGTTCCAGTTCTTCAACAAGACGCGCGACAACATCCTTGCCAATCCGAATGCGGCGGTGTACGTCATCGACCCGGGCACGGCACGGCGCTACATGCTCACGCTGCGCTACCTGCGCACGGAAGCGAGCGGTCCGCTGTTCGAACGCATGAAGGCGAATCTGGCCGGTATTGCCTCGCACACCGGAATGAGCGGTGTCTTCCGGCTGCAAGGCGCCGACGTGTACGAAGTGCTGCAGATCGATCATCTGCCGAGCCCGGAACTGGCGTTGCCTGCGCCGCGCTCCAATCTCCTCGGCGCCCTGCGCCGCGCAGCCGGCCTGCTCTCGACGGCCACCGACCTGCGCACCCTGCTCGACGATGTGCTGGCGGTGCTCGCGACCGACATGGCCATCACGCACGCGATGGTGCTGCTCACCGATGCCGCGCATGGTCGCCTGTACACCGTCGCCAGCCACGGCTACAGCCCGTCCGGGGTGGGGTCCGAAATCCCGATCGGCCAGGGACTCATCGGCATCGCCGCGCGCGAACGGACCCCCATCCGCATCACGCACGGCACCAGCGAGTACACGTACAGCCGCGCTCTGCGCAGGACAGCCGAGAGCGACGGCCTTGCCGGACTGCTGGAAACGACAATCCCCTTGCCCGGCCTGGCCAAGCCAGGCAGCCAGCTTGCGGCCCCGATGCTGGTGGGCGGGCACACGGTCGGGGTCCTCTTCGTCGAGAGCCCGGACGACGGCCGCCTGCACTGGGACGACGAAGACGCACTGGTCGCGGTCGCCTCGCAGCTCGGGATGACGATCGCCACGCTGCAGCAGGCCGCCGAGGGCAGCGATGAGGTCAGCCGCGCGGCGCCTGCGGTCTCGCGCCCGCGCGGAACCGCGCTCGAGATCCGGCACTACGCCGTCGACGACAGCGTCTTCATCGGCAACGACTACCTGATCAAGGGCGTCGCCGGCGCGATCTTCTGCACGCTCGTCGCCGACTTCATCGACAAGGGCCGCACGGACTTCACCAATCGCGAGCTCAGGCTCGATCCCCGCATCCGGTTGCCCGACATCACCGACAACCTGGAGGCTCGCCTGATCCTGCTGCTGCGACGGCTCGCCGAACGCGGCACCGAGGTGCGCATCGAGAAGACCGGCCGCGGCCGCTTCCGCCTATTAGTGGAGCGGCCGCTCACTCTCGTCAGAGCCGGCTGATTCAGGCAGCGGCGAGTTCGCCCGTCCGAGTTTCCGCCACGGGCATCGGCCCCAGCGCGACGGCGAGCTTGTCCCAGTCGCGACCGGTCAGGAACGGCCTTACGAGGCTGACGACGGCATCGAAGGCCGGCCGCGGCGCGTTGAGCCGCAGGCCGGACAGCAGCATGGCACGCTCGTGAGGCGCCGCCGACGGGGCCATCCAGCGCATGGTCGTCATCTTCTCTTCAGGCGTCAGCGAGCCGACGATGGCCTGCTCGAGCGCGAAGACCTCGGTCTCCGAGTAGTGAGCGACGAGCGCCGCATGATTCTCCGTCTCTTCCCGATGCATGTGCTCGAAGTTCTCGGCGATGAAGACCGCAAGTTCCCGGTACAGCCGCAGCACGGCGATCGCCCGGGCCGAGCCGTCCGCGACTTCCGCCGCGCGCACAGCGGATTCGAGGGCCGCCAGCGCTCTCAGGTGATGATCGTGATCGTGCGCGGCGGCGCTGGCGCCGCCCGGGCAGCGCGCTTCGATGGCCGGGTGCAGGTATTCATTCTCGTGCAGCAGATGGCTCTCGCAGCCGGCAAGCAGGGCACGCACCTTGCCAAGTCCAGCGGTGACATCCTCCACGTCGTAGGGGTCCATGCGGCCCACCGTCGCAAGGACGTCGCACATCCAGGCCCGCAGTCCCTTGTGGATCAGTACGTAAATGTTGTAGCGGTCAGTCATTGCCATGCTTCACCTCTTGATCGTTGTTGGGGGATCGTGTGCGGCAAGCATAGGAACGCACGAAGGGCGGCACCGCTAAATCTTGCGTAAGCACTTCCTAAGATTTCCTTAACCGCTCTCGTCGGCCTCCGGCGGCGCTGGCCCAGGCGTCTTCGACGTTTCCGCGTGCGAAAATCGCTGCATGCAGGCTGAAAACCGCGTTCCCGCTGTGCCCGATCTCGCCGAGTCCCCGGTGCCGTCGCCGTGCATCTCCGTGTGCAAGATGGATGCGCCGACCGGCTGGTGCGAGGGATGCCTGCGCACGATCGACGAGATCGCCGGCTGGAGCCGCATGGGCGACGCCGAGCGACGCGCCGTCTGGTCGGTCCTTGCGCTGCGCCGCGCGCAGCGACGCTAGCGATGAGCCTGCCGTTCCCGACCGCGATCCGCGGACCCTCGTACTCGCTGCCGATGCGGGTCGGGGCGACCCTGCTCCTGCTGCCTGCCCTGCCCTTCGGCGTCCGCGGATTGATCGAAGTGGTCAACGTCGGCCTGGCGTCGCCCATGGC
>JAOUJD010000218.1 GCA_029883565.1 Burkholderiaceae bacterium | reverse complement strand
GCTGCTCGCCGTGGCGATCGCGACCGTACTCACCGGAATGCCGCTCGTCGCGCACGGCGGCTGGCCGATCCTGCTGATGGGCGTGTCGTCGATCGTCGCCGCCTGGGCCTACATGGGCGGTCCGCGTCCCATCGCCTACACGCCGTTCGGCGAACTCACCGTCTTCCTGTTCTTCGGGCTCATCGCCGCTGTCGGCAGCTACTACCTCCAGACCGGCACGCTAGCGCCGAGCGCATGGCTGGCCGGGTCCGCGATCGGCCTCATCGCAGCTGCCGCGCTCGCGGTAAACAACATCCGCGACTGCGTGCATGACGCCGAAGTCGGACGACGTACCCTGGTCGTGGCGCTCGGCAAGCAGACGGCGGAACGCGCGTTCCAGGCCGCGCTGCTCGTGCCCTACGCGCTCGTCATCACGCTCGCCCTCGTCGACACGCGGTACGTCGGCCTGCTCGCGACGCTGCTGACGCTGCCAACCGCACTCGCGCTTGCGCGCGACCTGCCTCGCGCGGCCCCGGGCTTGCCCTACAACCAGCTCCTGTTCCGGACCTTCAAGCTTGAACTCGTGTTCGGTGCCTGCTTCACGATCGGCGCCCTGCTGCCCGGCCTGCTGCCGGTCGTCCGCTAAAATCCGCGCGTTTCCCCTGTGCGGCCGGGACTCCACCCGCCGCGATCTCCCGCGATGAGCAGCACGCCCGCAGACCCTCCGTCCGGATCCGATGCCCCATCGCCCAAGCTGAAGGGCGAGGCGAAGACCGGCAAGGTGTTCAAGAAGTTCGACATCAAGCCGGTCCCGGCCGCGGAAATGCTGAAGAAGCCGGACTGGATCCGCGTGAAGGCGGGCTCGCCAGCGACGCGGTTCTATGAGATCAAGTCGATCCTGCGCGACCACAAGCTGCACACCGTGTGCGAGGAAGCCACCTGTCCCAACATCGGCGAGTGCTTCGGCAAGGGCACGGCGACCTTCATGATCATGGGCGACAAGTGCACGCGGCGCTGCCCGTTCTGCGACGTCGGCCACGGGCGCCCCGATCCGCTTGACCCGGACGAGCCTTCGAACCTCGCGCAGACGATCGCGGCGCTGAAGCTCGCCTATGTCGTGATCACTTCGGTGGACCGCGACGACCTGCGCGACGGCGGCGCGCAGCACTTCGTCGACTGCATCCGTGCAACGCGCGCCGCCTCGCCGGCCACCCGGATCGAGGTGCTGGTGCCGGACTTTCGCGGGCGGCTCGACCGTGCGCTCGAGATCCTGGTCACCGCGCCGCCCGACGTGATGAACCACAATCTCGAGACCGTTCCACGCCTGTATCGCGAGTCGCGCCCGGGCTCGGACTACACGCATTCGCTGCGGCTTCTGGCCGAGTTCAAGCGGCGGGTGCCGGGCGTGCCGACCAAGAGCGGACTGATGGTGGGGCTTGGCGAAAGCGACGACGAGATCCTGCAGGTGATGCGCGACCTGCGAGCGCACGACGTCGACATGCTGACGATCGGCCAGTACCTCGCCCCGACCGGCCACCATCTTCCGGTCCGCCGCTACGCCCATCCCGACACCTTCAGGATGTTCGAGGCAGAGGCGGCGAAGATGGGCTTCTCGCACGCCGCGTGCGGCCCGATGGTGCGCTCGAGCTATCACGCCGACCAGCAGGCGCACGCCGCCGGCATCGCCTGACCACGCGCGCCATGCCCGACGTCCCGGTCGCCATCGCAGGCGCTGTCACGGTGGCGCTGATCGTGGTCCTCGGGATCTTCGTGTACCCGGCGTTGCTGCGTCATGCACTCGGAAGGGCGACCGTTGCCGCGCTGACCGCGCTGCTCGTCGCGCTGTTCTACCTCTTCGACCACGGGAGTGGCCTTTCGGGCGCAGGGCAGTTCTTGACGGCCGTTGCGCTTGGCCTGGCGCCGCTGCTGGCAGGCGCGATCGTGTACCGCCTGCAGCGAGGCAAAGCCTCGTAGGGACCCGGCCCGGCGGATCAGCCGGCTTCGACCGCGACCAGTTGCGGCGGCAATGGCGCATCCAGGGCGGCGCAGAACATCCGCAGCGTGCTGGCCGCGCGCCAGTTCGTGGCATTGTCGGCAAAGGCGACCGCGGTTGCCGCCTTGATCAGGCGCGGCTTCACCAGCGGCGCAAGCTGGTTGAGTTGGTCCAGCGCAGCGGACACCTCGTCGAGACGGAGCGCGTCGGCGGCGGTGAATTGCACGTCGACCCCCGGCAACAGCAGCGCGCCGGCATTGAACGCGAGTTCGGCGCGCTCGGGCATGCGCACGGCCGCCGTGAGCGAGAGCACCAGGCCCGCCTGCTGCGACAGTTCGCCCACCGACTGATACCGCACCGGTACCGCGCGGCCCGCATCCGGCCCGAGGCGTCTCCGGAGGATCGTGTAGAGCAGGAACTCGCGCACCGACAGTCGACCGTCGGCAACGATCAGCGTATGGGCCACACGCAGAAGACGCTGGCGGACATCGGCCGGCAGCTTGCGAAGGGCCGGCATTGCGACATCGACGAGCGGCTGGCGGGCCCCGGGGGGCAGTTGCTGGATGCGTGCCTGGTCATCGTCAATGACCGGCAGCGCCTCCGCTCCATAGGCTTCGGCCACGACCTTGCGCTGCTGCGCACGCAGTTCGGCGTTGGAGTCCAGCAGCAGCGCCAGCACGAGCAACTGCGACCGTGCCGCGTCCGCCGCTGCTGCCCGCAGCGCTGCAAGCGTTGCGCGCTGCGCGTCGCCCAGCGCGAAGTCGACGGATCGCGGCGAGTTCACCTTCCCGACCGCCTCCGTGATCCGGGCAGCCGCCGCGCCGCCGGCGGCGACGAGGCCGGCGACGGGCGACATCGCCTGCGGGAACGAAGCCATCCCGCCCGTCTGGGCGGATGGCGCCGCACCGGGCGTCGGCACGAACCGGATCGGCGAACGCGGCCGTTCCTCCGCCGGCGACAGCCCTCCCAGCGAAAGAGCGAGCCGGTCCTCCGGGGCGGGCAGCGGCTCCATCGCGCGGCCGTAGATGCGCCGCACCCGCTCGGCGAGCGATGGATGCGTCGCATACAGGCCGCTGGCGAACGTCGGCCGGGCGGCCCCGAGGAACAGGTGGGACAGGGCTTCCGCCTGGGGGTGGTCGATTCGGGTTCCCAGACCCTCGGACGCAGTCAGTCCGCTGATCTTGCGCAGCGCTCCACCTATTCCGTCGGGATTGCGCGTGAACTGGACCGCGCTGGCGTCCGCCAGGAACTCGCGCTGGCGCGACACCGCGGCCTTGATCAGGCGCCCGAAGAACACGCCGATGTACCCCAGCACCCACAGCGAGACGCCCGCGAGGAACAGCGCAGCCAGCACGCCGCCCCCGCTGCGCCCGCCGCCGCGGCTGCGGCCGGCGATCTCCAGCAGAAACCGGCCCGCCATTGCCACCACCGTCAGGCCGAACAGGATGCCGATCAGGCGCATGTTGAGGCGCATGTCGCCGTTGAGCACATGCGAGAACTCGTGCGCAATCACGCCCTGCAGTTCGTCGCGGTTCAGGCGCGTGAGCGTTCCTCGCGTTACCGCGATGACCGCGTCGTTGATGGAGTGGCCGGCGGCGAAGGCGTTGATCGAGCTTTCCTCGTCCATCACGTAGACACGCGGAACCGGCACGCCGGAAGCGATGGCCATTTCCTCGACCACGTTCAGGATGCGGCGATCGAGCAGATCGACGGTCTTCGGATCGACCGGCCGCGCGTTCACCATCTTCGCGACCGCGTCGCCGCCCGACGACAGCGCGCTCATCTCGATCGCCGTGCCGCCCGCGATCAATCCGACCACGACGATGGTGTTGGTCAGGAAGAACCCGTTGGGCAGCGCCGCCGTCGCCCAGGCACCACCAGCCGGCAGCACGAACGCGAAGTAGAGTGCCGCGCCGACGAGATTGACCGCGACGACCACGCACAGGACGGCAATCGCGAACAGCACGATGAGCCGCCTGGTCGAGCGGCGTGCGACCTCCTGATGCTCGAAGAAGTCCACGGTCCGGACGCCGGTCAGCGCGTGCGGGCGCCGGCAGCGCCCGTCGCCGCCGACCGCGGCATGGTCGTCAGAACTCCACTTTCACCGGGCGACGTTCCTGGTCGCTCTCGGTGGACTGCAGCAGTTCAGCCGGCGCGAACGAGAACATGCCGGCAATGGCGTTGGTGGGGAACTGCTGCGAGGCGGTGTTGTAGCTCATCACCGCGTCGTTGAAGGCCTGGCGCGCGAACGAGATCTTGTTCTCGGTGCCCGTCAGTTCCTCGGTGAGCTGCATCATGTTCTGGTTGGCCTTGAGGTCCGGATAGGCCTCGACCAGCGCGAACAGCCGTGAAAGCGCACCGGACAGCGCGCCTTCGGCGGCCACCAATCCATGGATGGCCGAGGCCGAGCCGGGATCCGCCGACGCCGCCGCGTTCGCCGAGACCGCGGTGTTGCGCGCCTTGATGACGTTCTCGAGCGTCTCGCGCTCGTGTTTCATGTACGCCTTGGCCGTTTCGACCAGGTTCGGTATCAGGTCGTAGCGGCGCTTCAGCTGAACGTCGATCTGCGCGAACGCGTTGCGGAACCTGTTGCGCAGGCCGATCAGGCGGTTGTAGGCGCCAACCGCCCAGAACGCCACGACGGCAATGATGCCCAGCACGACGATCCAGCCCATGTCACCCTCCCTAGTCGGACAACCCGCACGTCACCCGCGGCGCGGGTGCGCTGGCCGAAGCCCCGTTCCAGCCGCGTCGATGCAGGGCTCCGCGAACGCGATCAACTCCACGCCCCTGCTCTCGCCAGGCGGCAGGGACGCGGACTATAAGACAAAGGCCCCCGGACGCAATGCTCGGTTGACGAACGGATACCGGCCCTTTTCGTCGATCACCCGGCCCCGCG
>JAOUJD010000217.1 GCA_029883565.1 Burkholderiaceae bacterium | reverse complement strand
GGCGGGCCAGCATGTAGGCCGTGAACGGCAGCGCGTCGAGGACGAACAGCCAGGCGATGTACGACCAGGCGTCACCCGCCAGCCGCGCCCCGGTGCCGTCGACGATCGTGTAGACCGCGATGACCAGGGCGTTCATCAGTGCGAACCCGACCGCGCGCCCCGACGGCGTGTGATGGACCGTGCGCAGCGCGAGCGCCACCACCCCGGCCGAAATCAGCAGCATGCCGATCCAGTTCAGCGGGCCCGGCAGCTCGCGCAGCGTGACGACGCCGAGCAGGCCGGTGATCAGCGGTGCGACACCACGCATCAACGGATACACGAGCGACAGGTCGCCCGACCGGTACGCATTGATCATCAGGTAGTAATAGGCGATGTGGATCGCGACCGAGGCGCCGATGTACGGCCAGCTCGCGGCGTCCGGCACCGGCACCACCAGCAGGAACGGCAGCGTGACCAGGCCGGCGCCCGCGACGATCGCGGCGGTGTCCAGCAGCACGTCGCCGCCGCCCTTGATCATCGCGTTCCAGCTCGCATGCAGCAGGGCGGCGAGCAGCACGGCGAACGTGATGGTCAGGCTCAAGGCGGGGGCAGGCAGGTCGCGGCGCGGTTCGAGGCACGGCGATCAACGGTGACCGCGGGCGCCATCGTACCGGCAAGGCCGCCCCTGCGGCGGCCTTGCGCCATGGCTAGGCCGGCCTGGCGGAGCGGTGCGGCACTGCCGCCAGGCAACGAGGAGCGCTAGGCCGACAGCACCGCGTCCGCGGGCGCATACGGCAGGTTGAGCGCCTTCGCGACGGCCTTGTACGTGACCTTGCCCGCTGCGACGTTCAGCCCTTCCTTCAGGTGCGGGTTGTCGGACAGCGCGCGGCGCCAGCCCTTGTTGGCGAGCTGCAGCGCGAACTGCAGCGTCGCGTTGTTGAGCGCGTAGGTGGACGTGCGAGGCACTGCGCCCGGCATGTTTGCCACCATGTAGTGCACGACGCCGTCGACCACGTAGGTCGGGTCGGCGTGAGTGGTGGGTCGCGAAGTCTCGCAGCTGCCGCCCTGGTCGATCGCGACATCGACGATCACCGAGCCGCGCTTCATCTTCGGCAGCATCTCCCGCGTGACGAGCTTCGGCGCGGCGTCGCCCGGGATCAGCACGCCCGAGATCACGAGATCGGCGCGCAGCACTTCGCGCTCGACGTTGTCGCGGTTCGAGAAGACGGTCATCGCGCGGCCATTGAACATGGCGTCGATGCGACGCAGGGCGTCGACCGACTTGTCGATCACCACCACTTGCGCGCCGGTGCCCATCGCCATCTGTGCCGCGTTGGTGCCGACCATGCCCGCGCCGATGATCACGATGCGCCCCGGGGCCACGCCTGCCACGCCGCCGAGCAGCATGCCCATGCCGCCAGCCGACTTCTCAAGGCAGTGGGCCCCGGCCTGCACGGCCAGGCGCCCGGCGACCTCCGACATCGGCGCCAGCAGAGGAAGCCCGCCCGCGGGGGACGTTACGGTTTCGTAGGCGACACAGATGGCGCCGCTCCTGATGAGGTCGGCCGCCTGTTCGGGGTCGGGTGCCAGGTGCAGGTAGGTGAAGAGGATCTGCCCTTCGCGCAGCATCGCGCGCTCGATCGCCTGCGGTTCCTTGACCTTGACGATCATGTCGGCGCGCAGGAACACCTCCTCGGCGGCGCCCGCGATCGCGGCCCCGGCGCGGCGGTAGTCGTCATCGGTGGCGCCGATCCCGATCCCGGCGTCGGTCTGCACCAGCACCGTATGGCCGTGCGCGACCATCTCGCGCACCGAGGATGGGGTCAAGCCGACCCTGTATTCGTGGACCTTGATCTCTTTGGGCACACCGACCAGCATGGAGTTCTCCTCGTTATATCCGTTTCAGTTCTTGACCCGCATTGCAGCGGGATCGTACGGGGCTCTCAGGGACACTGCAGCCTCGTATCGCTCCCCAGCGAGATCGATCTCGTAGCGCCCGCCATCGATCCATTGCTTGTCGGCTGCGCCGTCGGCGCGGGAGATGATACCCAGCGCCACCGGCCGTCCGATCGTGTGGCCGAAGGCCGCCGAGGTGACGAAGCCCGCCGGCTGGCCGTCGCGCAGGATCAGTTCACCGCCCCACAGGTTCGTGTGCGCGGCGTCGACGACCAGCGAAACGACGCGCCGGGCCGGTGCCTGGCCCTTGAGCCGCGCGAGGGCCGCCTTTCCGGCGAAGCCGGCCGGCTTGTCGAGCGCCACCGCGAACCCGAGCCCGGCCTCGTACGGCGTGATGTCCGGCGTCAGTTCACGTCCCCACGCGCGATACCCCTTCTCGAGCCGAAGCGAGTCGATGGCGTAGTAGCCTGCGTTGGCGACGCCGAGTCCGCGCCCGGCCGCCAGCAGGGTCTCGTAGACGCCGACCGCGAACTCGACCGGCGTGTACAGCTCCCAGCCGAGCTCGCCCACGTACGTGAGGCGCGTCGCCCGCACCGTCGCGTAGCCGAGGTCGATCTCGCGCGAGGTGCCGAACGGGAACGCCTCGTTGCCGAATTCGTCGGTCGACACCCGCTGCATCAACTCGCGCGCGCGCGGGCCCATCACCGCGATCATCGAATACATCGCCGTGACATCGACGACGGCGCAGCGCAGCTGCGTCCGCGCCAGCGCGCGCTCGATCACGTCGCGATCGCGCACGGCCTGTGCGCTCCCGGTCACGACCATGTATTCGTCGACATCGATGCAGGTGAGCGTGAAGTCGCTCTCGTAGCCGCCGCGCTCGTTGAGCATGCCGGTATAGACCGTGCGGCCGGGCTCGGTGGGCACGACGTTGGCCACCAGCCGGTCGAGCAGGGCATGGGCGTCGGGTCCCTTCACCAGCAGCTTGGCGAACGAGCTCATGTCGAACAGCGCCACGCGCTCGCGACACGCGCGATGCTCCTCCGCGACCCAGGCGTGCCAGTTCTGGTGGCCCCAGCCGTACTCGATCACCGCCTTCTCGGGGGAAGGCGCGAAGAAGTTCGCCCGCTCCCAGCCCATCTTCGAGCCGAAGCAGGCGCCCGCGTCGCGCAGGTGCGCGTACAGCGGCGAGCGGCGGAACGGCCGCGCGCTCTCCAGTTCGCGGTTCGGCCACGGCATCTTGTAGTGCAGCCCCAGCACCTCCTTGATGCGGTCCGGAAGCCAGCTCTCGTTGCCGTTGAAACGCGCGAAGCGCCGGATGTCGACCGGCCAGAGGTCGAGCGTCGGTTCACCCTGCACGATCCACTCGGCGAGCGCCTTGCCCGCGCCTCCCGCCGAGGCGATGCCCATCGAGTTGAAGCCGCCTCCCGTCCACACGTTGTCCAGCCCGGGCGCCGGGCCGAGGATGAAGTTGTTGTCGGCCGTGAACGATTCGGGGCCGTTGTAGAACTGCTTGACCTGCGCGGTCTCGAGGGCCGGCACGCGCAGCATCGCGTTTTCCATCAGGATCTGGAATGCATCCCAGTTGTCGGGCAGGAGCTGGAATTCGAAGTTCTCCGGAATCCCGCCGCGGTGGCGCGCACTCTGCAGCCAGGGCGTCGCTTCGGGCTCGAAGCCGCCCATCAGCAGGCCGCCAACCTCCTCCTTGAAGTAGATGTAGCCGTCCGGGTCGCGCATCACCGGCAGGTCGCGGACGACGCCCGGGATGACGTCGGTGACGATGTAGAAATGCTCGCAGGAGAACAGCGGCACCGTCACACCCATGCGGCGCCCGAGTTCGCGCGACCACTGGCCGCCGGCGAGCACGACGATCTCGGCCTCGATCGCGCCCGAGGCTCCCTGCTTGTCGCGCCACTCCAGGGCGCGCACCCGGCGTCGTCCGTCGACATTCGACAGCGTCGGCGCGGTTACGCGCACGCCTTCGAACATCCTGACGCCGCGATTGCGTGCTCCCTTGGCCAGCGCGAGCGTGAGGTCGGACGGGTTCGCCTTGCCGTCGCCCGGCAGCCACACGGCCCCTTGCAGGTCGTCCGTGCGCATCAGCGGGTACAGCTGGCCCGCCTCGGCGGGGCTGATGACGTCGCAGGTCACGCCGTATGCGCGCGCGACGGCGGCGGTGCGCTTCAGCTGCACCATCCGGTCGGCGGTGCGCGCGACCGCAAGCGAGCCACAGCGTTTCCAGCCGGTCGCCAGACCGGTCTCCCGCTCGAGGTTCGCGTACAGGTCGGTCGAGTAGCGGATCAGCCGGGTCATGCTCTCGTGGGCTCGCAGCTGCCCCACCAGCCCCGCTGCGTGCCAGGTGGTGCCGGACGTCAGCCGGCCCTGCTCGAGCAGCACCACATCCTTCTCGCCGAGCTGGCTCAGGTGATACGCGACCGAGCAGCCCATGATGCCCCCGCCAACGATGACGATGCGAGCGGCGCTTGGTGGAACCGCGTTGGATATGAAGGAATCGGCCGAGCTCATGGTTCAGTGGTCCCCTGTTGCCGGTCTTGCCGTCGCGCAATCCCGATCAGGCTTCGCGGCCGTGAAGGATGCGCAGGTGCCGCGAAGCGGCGCGTACGTGCTTCACGCCGTCTTCAGGTGCCACGCCTTCGGCCGCGTGAAGGTCTCGATGCCGTACGTCGACAGGGTCAGGCCCACGCCCGAGTGCCCCACGCCGCTCCACGGCAGGCGCGGACTCACGCGGTCGCAGCAATTCCAGTAGACCGATCCGGCCCGCACCCGCGCCAGGATCGCGCGCGCGCGCGCCTCGTCGCGCGTGTACACCCCGGCGGTCAGGCCGTAGTCTGTATCGTTCATCAGCCGCACGGCCTCGTCGTCGCCGGCGACCCTCTGGATGCCGATGATCGGGCCGAAGCTTTCCTCGCGCATCAGTTCCATCGAGTGGTTGACGTTGCTGAACACTGTGGGCTGGAACCAGTTGCCAGGGTCCGGCAGGCGGGC
>JAOUJD010000023.1 GCA_029883565.1 Burkholderiaceae bacterium | reverse complement strand
TCGCCGGCCAGAACAGCGTATGGAAGTAGATGATGTCCTTGCCGATGAAGTGGACCTGCTCGGTGCCCGGGTCCTGCAGGAAGGCCTCGAAGTCGATTCCGGCCCTGGCGCAGTACGCCTTGAAGCTCGCGAGGTAGCCCACGGGCGCGTCCAGCCAGACGTAGAAGTACTTGCCCGGCGCATCCGGGATCGGGATGCCGAAGTAGGGCGCATCGCGCGAAATGTCCCAGTCGCCCAGCGCCTTTTCCGCATCGTCGCTGAGCCACTCGCGGGCCTTGTTGGCGACCTCCTGCTGCAGGCGCCCGTCCTGAGTCCAGTTGCGCAGGAAGTCCACGCAACGGGGATCGGACAGCCGGAAGAAATAGTGCTCCGACGTGCGCAGCTCCGGTGCGGCTCCGGACAGCGCCGAGTACGGGTTCTTCAGGTCGGTCGGCGAATACACCGAACTGCACACTTCGCAGGCGTCGCCGTACTGGTCCTTCGCCCCGCACTTCGGGCATTCGCCCTTGATGTAGCGGTCGGCCAGGAACATGCCTTTCACCGGATCGAAGAACTGCTCGATCGGCCTGGTGTAGATCAGGCCCGCCGCCTTCAGCCTGCGGTAGATGTCCTGCGACAGCTCCGTGTTCTCGGGCGATTCGGTCGAATGCCAGTGATCGAAGCGGATCAGGAACCCGTCGAGGTACGGCTGCCGACCGGCGGCGATCCCTGCCACGAATTCCTGCGGCGTCTTTCCTGCCTTCTCCGCGGCGATCATGATCGCCGCGCCGTGCGCGTCATCGGCCCCCACGAAGTGCACCTCGTGGCCGCTCATGCGCTGGTGGCGCACCCAGATGTCGGCCTGGATGTACTCCATCACATGGCCGATGTGGAAGGGGCCGTTGGCGTAGGGCAGGGCGGTGGTGACAAACAGTCGTCGTGTCATGGTCTTCGATGAAGCCGATATGCCTGAAAGGACCGCCTGCGGAGGGCGGCGTGCCGTCACTGCGACGGCGGGCACATTCGGGCGCGTGCGCGGCCACCGGCACGAATGCCGGCCCGCAGGGGAACTGGATGACGGCGCATAGGGACGGTCCCGGGAAGGGGCATTCTAGCAACGGGGGTTCCGTCCATTAGACTGGCGCGTTTCGGATCGCCCCAAACACGCAACAGGCAGCCATGACCATCACTCTCGAGCAAGCGAACGACGCCCTGAAGCGCGTCATCGACCCCAACACCGGCAAGGACCTCGTCAGCAGCCGTTCCGCGCGCAACGTCCGCGTCGAAGGCGGCGACGTCAGCGTCGACGTCGTGCTCGGTTATCCGGCAGCGAGCCAGATCGAAGGCATCCGGCGCGCCGTGATCGACGCGCTGCGCGGAGCCGGGGCCGGCAACGTCAGCGCCAACGTCACGATGAAGATCGTCGCCCATGCGGTGCAGCGCGGCCTGAAGGTGATGCCGAACGTCAAGAACATCATCGCGGTCGCGTCCGGCAAGGGCGGCGTGGGCAAGAGCACGGTGGCCGCCAATCTCGCGCTGGCGCTCGCCGCCGAGGGCGCGCGGGTCGGCGTTCTGGACGCCGACATCTACGGCCCGAGCCAGCCGATGATGCTGGGCATTTCCGGCAAGCCCGAGTCGATCGACGGCCAGACGCTGGAGCCGATGGAGAACTACGGACTGCAGGTGAGCTCGATCGGCCTGCTGATCGACGCCGACCAGCCGATGGTGTGGCGCGGACCGATGGTCACCCAGGCGCTGCAGCAGTTGCTGGGGCAGACCAACTGGAAGGACGTCGACTACCTGGTCGTCGACATGCCGCCGGGCACCGGCGACATCCAGCTCACGCTGGCGCAGCAGGTGCCCGTGACCGGCGCCGTGATCGTGACCACGCCGCAGGACATCGCGCTGATCGACGCGCGCAAGGGCCTGAAGATGTTCGAGAAGGTCAGCATCCCGATCCTCGGCATCGTCGAGAACATGGCGGTCCACGTGTGCTCGAAGTGCGGGCATACCGAGCACATCTTCGGCGCCGAGGGCGGCAAGAAGATGGCCGAGCAGTACGGGGTCGATTACCTCGGCAGCCTGCCGCTCGACATTCGGATCCGCGAGCAGGCCGACGCCGGCCGCCCGACGGTGGTGGCGGATCCCGACAGCCCCATCACGGCGGCCTACAAGGCGATTGCCCGCAAGGTGGCCATCCGCATCGCCGAAAAGGCAAAGGACATGTCGCTGAAGATGCCGACGATCAAGGTATCGAACACCTGAGACGGATCGGGGGCGTCCGTCAGGACGCCGGGCCGAAGACGCACCGAACCCGCAAGGACGCCCCGCACCATGCGCATAGACCCGTGGACCCCGGAAGCCGCCCCGCGCAGCGAGGAACTCGTGAAGTCCATCGAGGCCCGCCGCGGCGGCACGCTGATCAACCTGGACCGCATGCTGCTGTGGAGCGAGCCCCTCGCGCGCGGCTGGAACGGCTACCTGCGGGCGCTGCGGCAGGAGATCTCGCTGTCGCCCTTCCTGCGCGAGCTGGCCATCTGCATCGTCGCCCGGTTGACCGGAGCGCAGTACGAATATCACCACCATGCGCCCGAACTGAAGAAGGCCGGAGCCACCGATGCGCAGCTCGCGGTGCTCGATGACCCGGACCGCGCGGCCCTGAGTCCGCTGTATGACGACCTGCAGCGCGCCGTCATCCGCTTCGCGATCGCCAGCACGCGCCACGTGCAGATTCCCGACGCGCTGTTCGACGAGCTGAAGGGGCGGCTGTCGCCCACCGAACTGGTCGAGCTCGTCGCGTCCACCGCCGCCTACAACATGGTCGCGCGCTTCCTGGTGGCGCTCGACGTGACGCCGGAGGCCTAGCCAGCCGGGCCGTCCGGAGTCGACGGCCGCGGGGGGGCAGCGGCGGTCGCCCGGCCGTCGGGCCGACCGCCGCCATGGTCCAGGCTACTTGAGCGCCTGCAGCTTGTCGTAGGTGGCCTTGTCCCAGGTCGCGTCCGGTCCGTTGTGCAGCTTGACCGTCGCGTCGCGGAACGGCTTGCGGTCGACCTTGACGACTTCCTTGCCGCGCTTCGTGAACTCCGCCCCGAGCCTCTGCTCGTTCTCGATGATCTGGGCGGTGGCCCGTGCGGCCGCTTCCTTCAGGACTTCCTGGAAGACCTTCTTGTCCGCGTCCGACAGCTTGGTCCACGTGGGCCCGCCGACGATGGTCAGCAGGGCGTCCGTGATGTGGCCGGTGAGCACGATGTACTTCTGCACCTCGTAGAACTTCTTCGCCTCGATGGTCGGCAGCGGGTTCTCCTGGGCGTCCACGGTGCCGTTCTGCAGCGCGAGATAGACCTCGGCGAACGCGATCGGCGTCGGATTGGCTCCCACTGCGCGCGGGAACATCGTGTACAGCGGGGCGTCCGGGACGCGGATCTTCAGGCCCTTCATGTCCTCTGGCTTGTTGATCGCCTTGTTCGACGTGACATGGCGCTCGCCGTAGTACGTGATGGCGACCACCTTGTTGCCCCCGCTCTTCGCGCCGTAGCCGTCGGACAGTTCGTTGAACAGCGCGCTGTTCGCGAAGGCCTTCCAGTGGTCGTAGTCGCGGAACATGTACGGCGCGCCGCCGATCGCCAGCGGGCCGTAGGTGCGGCCGGCGAACAGCTGGCCCGTGTAGATGATGTCGACGGTCCCCAGCGTGAGGCCCTGGTTGATGTCGGTCTCCTTGCCGAGCGTCGAGGCCGGGAACACCTCGACGGCGTAGCGATTGTTCGTGCGCTTGGCGATTTCGCCCGCGGCCCACAGCGCCTGCGTGTGATAGGGCTCGCTGGTTTCGTACACGTGCGCGAACTTCAGCTTGGTCTGCGCCTGCGCAAGGCCGGCGGCCAGCGCAAGCGCCGCGAAGGCGCTGATCAGCTTGAATCTCATCGTTGTCTCCTCTTGGACGGACTTGTTGTCAGTGAATCCCGCCGCGGCGGCTGCCCGCGGCGACGTAACGCCTACATCACCGCCCCCAGCTGCCAGGGGACGAATTCGCTCTGGCCGTAGCCGAAGCGTTCACTCTTGGTCTTGGCCCCCGATGCGGTCTGCAGGATCAGGTCGAACAGCCGCGCACCGACCTCCTCGATCGTCGCCGCGCCGTCGGCGATCTCGCCGCAGTTCAGGTCGATGTCCTCTTCCTGGCGTTGCCACAACTCGCTGTTCGTCGACAGCTTCAGCGACGGGGACGGTGCGCAGCCGTAGGCCGAGCCGCGCCCGGTCGTGAACACGATCATGTTCGCGCCGCCCGCGACCTGTCCGGTGGCGGACACGGGGTCGTAGCCCGGCGTGTCCATGTAGAGGAAGCCGTGCTTGTCGACGGGCTGGGCATACTCGTAGACGTCGACCAGGTTGGTGGTGCCGCCCTTGGCGACGGCCCCCAGCGACTTCTCGAGGATGGTCGTCAGGCCGCCCGCCTTGTTGCCCGGGGAGGGGTTGTTGTTCATCTCGCCGTGGTTGCGGGCTGTGTAATCCTCCCACCAGCGGATCCGCGCGATCAGCTTCTCGCCCACCTCGCGCGACACCGCGCGGCGGGTGAGCAGGTGTTCGGCTCCATAGATTTCCGGCGTCTCCGACAGGATCGCGGTGCCGCCGTGCGCAACCAGGCGGTCGACCGCGTTGCCGAGGGCAGGGTTGGCGGTGATGCCCGAGTAGCCGTCGGACCCGCCGCACTGCAGGCCCAGCAGCAGGTGGCTTGCGGGCACGTCGCGGCGCTCGACGCGGTCGGCCGCCGGCAGCATGCCGCGCACGATGGCGACCCCGCGCTCGATCGCCTTTGCGGTGCCGCCGACGTCCTGCATGTTGTAGCTCGCCACGCGCTCGCCGTCGCGCAGGCCTTCGGCGCCGAACAGCGATGCGATCTGGTTGGCCTCGCACCCCAGTCCGACGAAGAGCGCGGCCGCAACGTTCGGGTGGCGCGCGTATCCGGCCATCGTGCGCCTCAGGACCTGCATGCTTTCGCCCATGTCCATGCCGCAGCCGGTGCCGTGCGTGAGCGCGATCACGCCGTCCACGTTTGGGTAAGGCGCGAGCGCGTCGGGGAACAGGTCGCGCCGGAAGCGGTCGGCGATCGCGCGTGCGACCGTCGCGGAGCAGTTGACGCTCGAGAGGATCGCCACGTAGTTGCGCGTGGCGATCCGGCCGTCCTCGCGCACGATCCCCCTGAACGTGGCGGGCGACGCGACCGCCGGCGTGGGGCGCACGTCCGCGCAGAAGGCGTAGTCGCGGGCGAAGGCGCCGTGCTCGGCGCCGATGCCGAGGTTGTGCAGGTGGACGTGCTCGCCCGGACGGATGTCACGGGTGGCGAAGCCGATGATCTGGTTGTAGCGCCGCACCGGCTGGCCCGCCGCGATCGCGCGCGTGGCCACCTTGTGGCCCGGCGGGACCAGCCCGATCACGGTGATTCCCTCGCCATCGATCGCCGTGCCGGAGACGAGCTGGCGGCGCGCGATCACGACATCGTCGGCGGGGTTGAGTCGAAGCACGGGCGGGACGTCCTGCAGCATTCGCTTCTCCGGCTACTGGAACTGCCGCGGCAGCCACAGGCTGATCGACGGCAGGTAAGTGACCAGTCCGAGGCTGACCAGCAGCGGAAGCAGCCACGGCAGGATGGCCATGGTGGTGCGCTCGATCGACAGCCTGGCGACGCGCGCCAGCACGAACAGCACCAGCCCCATCGGAGGGTGGAGCAGGCCGATCATCAGGTTCAGCACCATGATCAGCCCGAAATGGACCGGGTCGATGCCGAGCTGCTTCACGATGGGCAGCAGGATGGGCACCAGGATCGTGATCGCCGCGGTCGGCTCGAGGAAGCAGCCGACGAACAGCATCAGCAGGTTGGCCAGCAGCAGGAACATCCACGGGTCGGTCGTGAACGACAGCACCCAAGCCCCGATCATCTCGGTCGTGCGGGACACGGTCAGCATCCAGCCGAAGATGGATGCGGCCGCGACGATCAGCAGCACGACGGAGGTCGTCTCGATCGTGTCCATCGACACCTTGACGAGCATCTTCCAGTTGAGAGTACGGAACCAGAAGATGCCGAGGAACAGCGCCCACACGCAGGCGGCGATTGCCCCCTCGGTGGCGGTGAACACGCCCGCCGTCATGCCGCCGATCAGCAGGACAGGCGTCATGATCGGCAGCACCGCGCTGAACCGGAAGATCCGGTCGGCGCCGAGGAGCACGGCGAGCGCCACAGCGACCGTGGGAACGTCCGGCAGGCCGCCCTGGTGCGTCAGCGTCCAGACCACTACCGGGAACAGGGCCACGACCAGCAGTTCGGCGAGCGCCTTCAGCACCCGCTTGCGCTCGAAGCGGGTGTCGCCGCCCCACTTGTTCTTGTGGGCGAAGTACGCCACCGTCCCCATCATCAGCAGCGCCATCACGACGCCCGGGATGATCCCGGCGAGGAACAGCGCACCCACGGATACGTTGGCGAACATCGCATAGATCACGAACGGCAGCGAGGGCGGGATGATCGGCCCGAGCGTGGCCGACGCGGCGGTGACGCCGACCGAGAATTCCGGGCTGTAGCCATGGTCCCGCATCGCCTTGATCTCGATCGTCCCGAGCCCGGCGGCGTCGGCGATGGCCGTGCCCGACATGCCCGCGAAGATGACGGAACCCACGATGTTGACGTGGCCCAGTCCTCCGCGCAGCCAGCCGACCAGCGCCAGCGCGAAGTTGTAGATCCGGTTCGTGATGCCGGCCGAGTTCATCAGGTTGCCGGCGAGGATGAAGAACGGCACGGCGAGCAGCGGAAACGAGTCGATGCCGTTCACCATGCGGTGGATCACCACGAAGTCCGGGACGGTGCCGGTCACCATCACGAAGATCAGCGACGAGCCCGCCATCGCGATCGCGACAGGCACCCCGGAGCCCATCAGCCCGAGGAACAGCAGCTTGAAGGCGCCCGGGCTCACTTCGTGGCCTCGCGGCTACCGTCCGGCTGCGCACCGAAGGCCAGTTCGGGCTGTTCCAGCACGGACGCGCCCCGCCTCCAGTTGGCGCGCGCGACGCCGAGCGCGCGCCATGTCATCAGCACGAATCCGGCAAGGACCACCCCGTACATCAGGCCGATCGGAAGGTCGACGACAGCCATGCGCTGCGCCCCGATGCGCTGCATCAGCGCGAAAGTGAGCCAGGCCGCGTAGCTGAAGAATGCGATGCGGAACGCGTCCACGAAGGTCGACAGCACGCGCGTCACCGGCCTGGGCAGATAGCGGTAGAAGAAATCCACGTGGATGTGGTTGTTCCGGCGCACGCTGATCGTGGCGCCGATGAACACCGTGCAGATCAGCAGGTAGCGGGCGATCTCCTCGGTCCACCCGGCCGAATCGTTGAGCGCATACCGCGTGAAGAATTGCAGGAAGACGGTGCCCGCCAGTACCCAGAAGAACGCGAAGGCGATCCAGTCCTCGACGCGATAGACGCCCAGGTCGATCGGCGCGTCGTGCACGTCGAACTCGCCCGACGCGGTGAGCACGTGCTCGTCGTTCGGGTCGCTCGCAGGCGGCTCAGGCTGCATCGGCGTCGGTCCGGGCTGGTCAGTGCGGTCCGCCGGTCCAGCTGCGCTGGAAGCGCTTCGCGGCGCGGTCCATGTGCCGCCGCATCGCGGCGCGGGCTGCCGTGGGGTCATGGCCCTCGATGGCTGCCAGCACGGCGTTGTGTTCGGCGATCGCGGCCTTCCAGAGGTCCGGCGTGTCGAAATGGTGCTCGAGCGTCACGAACAGCGGCCCGGCGCGCTGGTCCCACAAGGTGCGCACCGCCAGCGCCAGCGCGCTGTTGCCGCTCGCGTCGGCCACCTCGAGGTGGAAGCGGCGGTCGTTTTCCAGCGGCATCACCGACTTGCGACGGTCGCGGTCCATCGCGCTGAGCGCCGCCTTCATGCGCCGGACCTGGGCCGGGCTCGCGAGCCGTGCGGCGAGTGCCGCGCATTCGGATTCGAGCAGGCGCCGGGCGGCGATCAGTTCGAACGGCCCGGAGTCGCCGGAAACCGGGTCGACGCGGCGGTTGCCGGGCCGGCGCTGGGTGACGTACACCCCGGACCCGACGCGCACTTCAACATAACCCTCCACCTCGAGCGCGATCAGCGCTTCGCGCACCGAAGGGCGGCTCACCTCGAGCTGGCGCGCGAGATCGCGCTCCGGCGGCAGGCGCTCGCCGGGCCGGTATTCGCCGCGCCTGATCAGCTGCACGATCTGTTCGGCGATGCGGCGGTACAGCCTCTGCGGTTCGACCGCCTTGATGGGCATGAATGGAATTTCGCTCCTTGGCTGGGGCGGTGGCCGGCTGGACAGCGCGCCGACCCGCCGCTTACACTGCCCGACTCTGGTCAAGTGGTCTGACCAATTGCGCGGGCTAGCTTCACATGCACACCCCTGGGTGTCAAGCCGCCACAGCCGACTTCGGAGGGTCCTCGATGGCCGGGCGTTTGCAGGGCAAGACGGCGCTGGTGACGGCGGCCGGGCAGGGAATGGGCCGCGCGGCGGTCCTGGCTTTTGCGCGCGAAGGCGCGCGCGTCATGGCCACCGACCTGAAGGAGGAACTGCTGGCGGGCCTGCCGCGCGAAGTCGCGACCAGCCCGCTGGACGTGCTGGACGACGCGGCGGTGCAGGCATTCGTCGAGCGGACCGGGGCGGTCGACATACTTTTCAATTGCGCCGGCTATGTCCACCAGGGTTCGATCCTCGACTGCGGGATCGACGACTGGGACTTCAGCTTCGACCTGAACGTGCGCAGCATGTTCGTGACGACGAAGGCGATGCTGCCGAAGATGATCGCCGCCGGCGGGGGTGTCATCCTGAACATGGCGTCGGTGCTCGGCTCGCACAAGGCGGCGCCCAACCGGCTGGCGTACGCGGCCAGCAAGGCGGCCGTGGCCGGGTTCACGCGCGCGCTGGCGATCGATCACGTGAAGCAGAACATCCGCGTCAACTGCGTGTGCCCCGGCACGGTCGACACGCCGTCCCTGGCCGACCGCATCAAGGCGTTCGCCGACCCGGTGCAGGCGCGCAAGGACTTCATCGCGCGCCAGCCGATGGGCCGGCTGGCCACGGCCGAGGAAATCGCCGAGACCTTCGTCTATCTCGTGTCGGACGAGTCGTCGTTCATGACCGGGCAGGCGATCTTTGTCGACGGGGGGATGAGCCTCTAAACGGGCAGGCAAGCGGGCAAGAGCGAACCCCGTCCTTGCCCGACGTGATCAGAAGAAGGCCGCTGGCGAAGCCAGTCGATCTTCTCGAGGGCAACAGCAACCAAAGGGCACCTTATGAAACTTCTGCGCTACGGGCCGGCGGGGTACGAGAAGCCGGGAATGCTGGATTCGAGCGGGGCCATCCGCGACCTGTCGGGCGTGATCGACCACGTGACCAGCGAGCACCTGTCGGACAGGGGGCTGGCGAAGCTGGCGAAGATCAGGCCCGAGTCGCTGCCGCTCGTCAGCGGCAAGCCGCGCCTGGGCGTGCCCTACCTCGGCATCAGCAAGTTCATCGCGATCGGCCTGAACTACGCGGACCACGCGGCCGAATCGAACGCGCCGATTCCCGCCGAGCCGATCGTCTTCAGCAAGGCAACCACCTGCATCAGCGGTCCGAACGACGACATCATGCTGCCGCGCGACTCGACCAAGACGGACTGGGAAGTCGAGCTCGGCGTCGTGATCGGGACCACCGCGCGCTACGTCGAGAAGGACAAGGCGCTCGCGCACGTCGCCGGCTATTGCGTGATCAACGACATTTCGGAGCGCAACTTCCAGCTCGAGCGCGGCAGCCAGTGGGACAAGGGCAAGGGCTGCGACACGTTCGGTCCGATCGGCCCGTGGCTGGTCACGCGCGACGAAGTGCCTGATCCGCAGGGCCTCGACATGTGGCTCGACGTCAACGGCGAGCCGATGCAGCGCGGCAACACGCGGACGATGATCTTCGACGTCGCCCACCTTGTGAGCTACGTCAGCCGCTTCATGACCCTGCTGCCCGGCGACATCATCACCACCGGGACGCCTCCGGGCGTCGGGATGGGCAGGAAGCCGCCGCGCTACCTGAAGGCGGGTGACTCGATCGCGCTGGGCATCGCCGGCCTTGGCGAGCAGAGGCAGCGCGTGGTGGCGTGGTCGGCGCGCTGACGGGCGCGCTGCATCCGGCATGACGCGGATGCCCCACGCGCAGGTGGCGGCATGGGCCGCCGCCTGCCTGCGCGCCACGGGCGTGCCGTCCGGCGATGCGCAGGTCGTGGCGGATGCGCTGGTGCTGACGAGCCTGTGGGGCATCGACTCGCACGGCGTGCTGCGCCTGACGCACTACCTCGACAGGCTGCGGCGCGGCTCGATCCGTGCCGGCGCGCCGGGCCGCTTCGAGGCGAGCGGACCCTGCAGCGCGAACATGGACGGCGAGCATGGGCTCGGCATCCTGCACTGCCGCCGCGCCATGGACCACGCGATCGGGCTGGCGCGCGCGAACGGGATCGGTGTCGTCGGCGTGCGCCACTCCAGCCACTCCGGCGCGGTGGGCCTGTATGCGCGGCAGGCGGCGGCCGCCGGGCTGGTGGGCATCGCGTTCACCCACGCCAGTTCGATCGTCGTTCCGCACGGCGGTCAGCATCCCTATTTCGGCACCAATCCGATCGCGATCGCGTTTCCGCGCGCAGGCGATGTTCCGCTGTGCCTCGACATGGCGACCAGCCAGATCGCATGGAACAAGGTGATGAACGCGCGCGTCGAGGGCAGGCCGCTGGCCGCCGGGCTGACGGTCGACGGCGATGGACGACCGACGACGGACGCCCGGCTCGCGCGGGCGCTGGTTCCGCTCGGCGGCTCCGAGTACGGCTACAAGGGCTACGGGCTGGCGATGATGATCGACCTGCTGTGCGGCGCGCTGAACGGCATGACCTTCGGACCGCGCCTGACGCGGATGTACGAGGACCTCGACCTGCCACAGGACCTCGGCCACTTCGTGCTGGCGCTCGACCCGCAGCGCTTCGCCGGCGGTCCGACGCTCGAGGCAACGGTGCGCGCGCTGGCGCAGGACGTGGCCGGGACGGCGGACTCGGTCAGGCTGCCGGGCGATCCGGAACTGCAGGCCGAACGCGAACGCCGCGGCTCCGGGATTCCCGTCGAGCCGCAGGCGCTGGAGGACATGCGCGAGTGGTCGGCGCGCCTCGGTGTCGCCTTCCCGGAGCCGGCGTGAAGCGCGCACCTGGCGCCGGCTCCATGACTACTCTCGAGTGAGGATCCAATGATCTCCGACCTGCAGGGAAAGGTGGTCCTGATCACCGGTGCGAGCACCGGCATCGGGGCGGCGGCAGCGCGCGCATTCGGGCAGCACGGGGCCCGTGTCGCCGTGCACTACCACGCGAGCGAGGCGGCGGCGCGCGAGGTCGCGTCCGGCATCCAGGCGGCTGGCGGCGGCGCCGATCTGTTCCGCGCCGACATGATGAAGCCGGGCGAGGCGCGGCGCCTGGTCGAAGCCGTGCGCAGGCAGTGCGGACGGATCGACGTGCTGGTCAACAACGCCGGGAGCGTCTTCGGTCGCAAGCCGATCGACGAGTGGCCGCCTGAGGAGCTCGATGCGCTGCTGCAGCTCAACGTACGGTCGGTGGTCGAGGCCTGCCAGGCGGCGGTACCAGGTTTCCGCGCGCAGGGTGGAGGCAACATCATCAACGTGACGTCGATCGCCGCGCGCAATGGCGGCGGACCCGGCGTCGTGCTCTACGCGGCGACGAAGGGATTCGTCAGCACGCTGACGCGCGGCCTGGCGAAGGAGCTCGTGCGCGACAGGGTGCGCGTGAACGCTGTGGCTCCCGGGGTGATCCTGACCCCGCTGCACGACAAGCACACGCCGCAGGCAACTCTCGACGCGCTGAAGGCGACCATCCCGATGGGCCGGCTGGGGACCGCGGACGAATGCACCGGAGCCTTCCTGTACCTCGCGTCGGACGAGGCGAGCGGCTACGTGACGGGTCAGGTGCTCGAGGTGAACGGCGGGCAGCTGATGCCCTGAAGCGGGGCGCTCGCCGGGCTCAGCCGCGGCCCACGAACGGCATCTTGGTCGCCATCACCGTCATCGTCAGGATATTGGCGTCGAGCGGCAGGCTCGCCATGTGCAGCACGGCGTCGGCCACCACCTGAACGTCGATCACCGGCTCGGGCGCCATGCGGCCGTCGGCCTGCGGCACGCCCTGCGGCATGCGCGCGGCCATCGACGTCAGTGCATTGCCGATGTCGATCTGGCCCACGGCGATGTCGTACTTGCGGCCGTCGAGCGCCGCCGCCTTCGTCAGGCCGCTGACCGCGTGCTTGCTCGCCGTGTAGGGAGCCGAGTTCGGGCGCGGCGCGTGCGCCGAGATCGAGCCATTGTTGATGATGCGGCCGCCGCGCGGCGACTGGGCCTTCATCACCCGGAACGCGTTCTGCAGGCAGAGGAACGCGCCGGTCAGGTTGACGTCGATGACCTGCTGCCACTGCTCGAACGGCAGGTCCTCGAGCAGCGTGCCTGGAGCGTTCGCGCCCGCATTGTTGAACAGCAGGTCGAGCCTGCCGCAGCGCTCGACTGCAGCGTCGAACAGCGCCCGCACCGCGTCGGGCCGCGTGACGTCCGACGGCAGCACGAGCGCGCGCCCGGCGTGTTCCCCGGCCGACTGCGCGGTCTCCTCGAGCGCGTCGCGCCGCCGTCCGGTCAGCGCCACGCGCCATCCGGCACGCAGGAACGCGAGCGCCACGGCGCGGCCGATCCCGCTCCCGGCGCCCGTGACGATCGCCACGCGGTCTGCCACGGCGCTATTCCTTGACCGCGCCCGTCATGCCGGCCACGTAGTACTCGACGAAGAACGAGTACAGGATGGCCACGGGCAGCGAGCCGAGCAGCGCGCCGGCCATCAGCGCACCCCAGTGGTAGACGTCGCCTTCCACGAGCTCGGTGATCACGCCGACCGGGACCGTCTTGACCTCGCTCGAGGAGATGAAGGTGAGGGCGTAGATGAACTCGTTCCACGACAGCGTGAAGGCGAAGATCCCCGCCGAGATCAGGCCCGGCACGGCGAGCGGCAGGACGATGCGCGTCAGGATCTGCCAGCGCGACGCTCCATCGATCAGCGCGCACTCCTCGAGCTCGAACGGGATCGAGCGGAAGTAGCCCATCAGCAGCCAGGTGCAGAAGGGAATCAGGAAGGTGGGGTAGGTCAGGATCAGGGCGAGCCGGGTGTCGAAGATGCCCAGCTCGAACACGACCTTCGCGAGGGGGATGAACAGGATCGACGGCGGCACCAGGTACGCGAGGAACACGCTCATCCCGACGTAGCGCGAACCGCGAAACCGCAGCCGCTCGATCGCGTAGGCGGCCAGCACGCTGCACACCAGCGACAGGAAGGTCGACACCACGGCGACCAGCATGGTGTTCCACAGCCAGTCCGGGTAGCTCGTGTCGAACAGGAGCTTCTTGATGTGCGCGAGCGTCGGGTTGACGACCCAGAAGGGATTGCCCTCGCGCGACAGCAGCTCCTCGTTCGGCTTGAACGTGGTGATGCCCATCCAGTAGAAGGGGAACAGCAGGACGAACAGGAACGCCGCGAGCGGCACGTACACCGTGACGACGCGCCGGGGCAGCGACACCAGGTAGTTCATCCCCTGGGTGTCCACGACCTGGTCGTCGGTCTGCTTGGCCATTGTTTGCTCAGTCCGCTCCGCCCTGCTGCCAGGCGCGCCTCTGCAGGCCGAAGTACGAGAACAGGATGGCCGCGAGCAGGAAGGGAACCATCGAGACCGCCAGCGCCGCGCCTTCGCCGAGGGCTCCTCCCGGGATCGCCCGCTGGAAGCTCAGCGTGGCCATCAGGTGGGTCGCGTTCAGCGGCCCGCCGCGCGTCAGCACGTAGATCAGCTGGAAGTCGGTGAACGTGAACAGCACGGAGAACGTCATCACCACGGCGATGATGGGCGTGAGCAGCGGCAGCGTGACGTAGCGGAACTGCTGCCACGGCGTCGCGCCGTCGAGGCTGGCCGCCTCGTAGTACGACGGCGAGATGGTCTGCAGGCCCGCCAGCAGGCAGATGGCGACGAACGGCACGCCGCGCCAGATGTTGGCCGCGATGGTCGACAGGCGGGCGTTCCACGGGTCACCCAGGAAGTCGATGTAGCGATCGATCAGCCCCAGCTCGGTGAGCGCCCAGCTGATCACGGAAAACTGCGCGTCGTAGATCCACCAGAAGGCGATCGCGCTGAGCGCCGTCGGCACGATGAAGGGCAGCAGCACGACCGCGCGCACGACGGTCTTGAACGGTACATGCTTGTTCAGCAGCAGCGCCAGCCACAGGCCCAGCGCGAACTTGATGACGCTCGCGACGACGGTATAGAAGAGCGTGTTGAACAGCGACAGACGGGCCACCGCGTCGCCGAACAGGAATTCGTAGTTCTCGAGGCCGACCCAGGCGCCGCCGCGCCCGATCTTGGTGTCGGTGAATCCCAGCCAGACGCCGAGGCCCAGCGGGTACGTCAGGAACAGCAGCAGCAACGCACCGGCCGGCAGCAGGAACAGCAGGCCGAGTGCGTTGCGGTTGTCCAGCAGGCGCGAAACGTACGCTCTCACTTCACCTTCCGTGGCGGTAGCGCCCGTGCGCCGGCACGGCATCGTGCGCGGGCGCCGCGGCGACGCAGCGCCGCGGCGACCCGCATCGTGCCGATGGCACGAACTTCGGTGTCATACCTTGTAGTACCGCTCGGCGCGCTTCTGCGCGCGTTCCGCCGCCTCGGCCGGTGTCTTGGAACCGGACGCGGCCTCGGCGACCATGTTGACGACGATGAAATCGGCGGCGGCGCCGGCCGATGCGTAGCCCAGGCGGCCCGCGTAGCCGATCGGACGCATGATCTTCATCGCGTCGCGGTACGGAGTGTGCTTGGGATCGACGGTCCAGATCGGATTCTTCTCGTAGGCCACCAGCGGCTGCGTCACGTAGCCGATCGATGCCTGCATCCACGGGCCGAACTGCTCCTCTTCCATCATGAAGCGGATGAACTCCTTCGCAGCCTTCGGGTACTTGCTGTGCTTGAAGATCATCTGGTTGAAGAACAGGTTCAGTTCGGTCGGCACGCCGGCCGGCCCGATCGGCATGTTGGCGTGCTGGATGTCGGCTGCCATCTCGACCAGCTTCGGATCCTTCGATGTCTTCGCCGCGTAGTACACGGAGATGCCGTTCGCGGTGACGCTGCACTGGCCGTCGAGGAAGGCCTTGTTGTTGTTCGGGTCGAGCCACGACAGGGTGCCCGGGACGAACGTCTGGTACAGCTCCTTCGCGTACTCGAGCGCCTTGATGGTCTGCGGGCTGTTGATGATGACCTTGTTGTCCTTGTCGACCAGCTGTCCGCCGTGCGACCACAGCAGCCAGTGCGTCCACACGTTGCCGTCGCCGGTCGCGTTGCCCAGGGCAAAGCCGCCGGGGGTGCCCTTTTCCTTCAGCGCGCGCATCAGCTTGAGGAACCCGTCCGTGTCGCGCGGGAAGGCGTTGAAGCCGGCCGCCTTCATCTGGCTTTCGCGGTACACGACGCAGTTGCCGGCGCATCCCAGCGGGATGCCGATCCAGTTCTTGCCGTTCGGACGCAGGTAGGCCTCGCCCACCGGGTACCAGCCGCCGTACTTCTTGCCGAGGTAGTTCGCCAGGTCGGTGACGTCGACCAGCTTTTCCGGGTACAGGTTGGCATCGTCATGCGTCGACAGGATGATGTCCGGGCCCGCGCCGGTGTTGGCCGCGACGGCCGCCTTGGGACGCACGTCCTCCCAGCCCTCGCTATCGACCCGCACCTCGATGCCGGTCTTCTCGGTGAACTTCTTGACGTTGGCCAGGTACTGGTCCTCGTCGCCCGCCACGAAGCGCTTCCAGCGCAGCACCCGCAGCTTGGCGCCCTTTTCGGGCGTGTTGCTCCACTGCGCGCTGGCGTCCTTGACCCAGATGAAGGGGCCAGCGGCGACCGCTGCCACGCCCGCCGAGGTCTTGAGAAAGTCGCGTCGCTTCATGTTCTTCATGCCGTCTCCTTCGGTGGTCAGCTCGATGCGTCGAGCCGGGTGGTTTACGCCGCCGCGCGTTTTCCGTTCTCGGCGTCGAATAGGTGTATGCGTGCCGGATCGGGCACCAGGGTGATGCGGTCCCCGGGACGCACGTTGGTGCGGTCCCGGATGGTTGCGGTCACTTCCTGCTCCATGAAGCGGCAGTAGAGCTGCGTATCGGCCCCGGTGGGTTCGACCACGATCACTTCCACGGGGAGTCCGCCGGTGCCGACCGCGAAGTGCTCGGGGCGGATGCCGTACAGCACGGCGCGTCCCTCCGGCAGTACGGTGCCGGCGCGGGCCGGCAGGCGGTCGCCGTTGGCGAACACGACATGCATCTCGTCGCCACTGCGCTGCATCCGGCCCGGCAGCAGGTTCATCGCGGGCGAGCCGATGAAGCCTGCGACGAACGTATTGGCGGGGTTGTCGTACAGATCGAGCGGTCCGCCGGTCTGCTCGACGACGCCGTCCTTCATCACCACGATCTTGTCGGCCATCGTCATCGCCTCGATCTGGTCGTGCGTGACGTACACCGAGGTCGTCTTCAGCCGCTGGTGCAGCTCCCGGATCTCGGTGCGCATCTGCACCCGCAGCTTGGCGTCGAGGTTGGACAGCGGCTCGTCGAACAGGAACACCTGCGGATTGCGCACGATCGCGCGGCCCATCGCGACGCGCTGGCGCTGGCCGCCCGAGAGCTGGCGCGGATACCGGTCGAGCAGCTTGCCCAGCCCGAGGATGTCCGCCGCGCGCGCGACCTGCGTGTCGATCGCCGCCTTGCCCGCATTCGCGAGCCGCAGGCTGAACGACATGTTGTCGCGCACCGTCATGTGCGGGTACAGGGCGTAGTTCTGGAACACCATCGCGATGTCCCGCTCCTTCGGAGGCATCCGATTGACGACCTTGTCGCCGATCAGGATCTCGCCTTCGGTGATTTCCTCGAGTCCGGCGATCATCCGCAGCAGCGTGGTCTTGCCGCAGCCCGAGGGACCGACCAGGACCGCGAACTCGCCGTCGGCGATGTCGATGTCGACGCCGTGGATCACGGTCGTCGCGCCGAAGCGCTTCGCAACGCCGCGTATTGCGACCTGCGCCATGAGGCATTGTCTCCTACGCGCGCGGCTGTGTCCGCCGCTGCGCTCTTGACCTACCGGGCCGTCGGGAACTTCGTTCCCTGAATCACAGGATACATGGGGCGTCCCGTCTTCGCCCACTGCACGATGTTCATTGCCGCCTTGCGCCGCAGCTCGACTTCCGCGGCGGTGGAATAGAAGGCCGAGTGTGGCGTCAGCAGTGCCCGCGGATGATGCGCCAGCGGGTGGCTCGTCGCGAGGGGCTCGACCGGCAGCACGTCGAGCGCCGCGCCGTCGAGCGTCCCGTCGTTGAGCCGCGCCAGCACCGCGTCGACGTCCACGACCGCGCCACGGGCGGTATTGACCAGCATGCTGCCGCGGCGCATCCGGGCCAGCAGGGGCGCTCCGACCATGCCGCGCGTCTCGTCATTCAGCGGAACGTGCAGCGACACGATGTCGGCCTGCCCGAACAGCTCATCGAGCGTGACGCGCCCGACATAGGCCGGAAAGTCGCCGTCGATGATGTACGGATCGCAGGCGATCACGCGCGCGAAGCAGTTGCGGGCGAGGTGGGCAAAGCGCTTGCCGATGCGGCCGAGCCCGAGGATCCCGACCGTCATGTCGCTGGCGCGCCGGATCGTGCCCGGCGACAGGTAGTTCCAGCGGCCGGCCCTGACGTCGCGATCGTAGATGGCGAGGTGGCGCAGCAGCGCGAGCGCCATTCCGAGCGCGTGCGTCGCGACCTCGCCGACGCCGTAGTCGGGCGAGTTGGCGACCCACACGCCGTGCCGGGCGCAGGCTGCCGTATCGACCGTGTCGAATCCCGCGCCATAGCGGCTGACGATGCCGATCCCGGGCAGCGCGGCGAGCACGCGCTCGGTCACCGGCGCGTACTGGATCAGCAGCGCGTCGCTGCCCCGCGCCGCTTCGATCAGCTGGTCCTCGGTGCGGCACTGGGCGTGGACGAGTTCGATGCCCGCTTCGGCAAAGAGCTGCTGCTCCAGCGCGATGTCTGGAAAGTCGAAGTCGGTGATCAGCGCGCGCATCGTCCCGGCGCCATCAGTGGTTGTCCTTGGGCACCGCCGATCCGCTGCCGCCCACGAGGAAATCGAGGTCGGCGCCCCGGTCGGCCTGCTGCACGTGGTCGAAGTAGAGCTTCACGTAGCCGCGCGGCATCGGCGCGGCGGGCGGCACCCACTGTGCGCGGCGGCGCGCGAGTTCGGCGTCGTCGACTTCGAGATGCAGGGTGCGCCGCTCGACGTCGAGCTGGATCATGTCGCCGTTCCTGACGAGGGCCAGGGTGCCGCCGGCGGCCGCCTCGGGGGCGGCGTGCAGCACGACCGTGCCGTAGGCGGTGCCGCTCATGCGCGCGTCGGAGATCCTGACCATGTCGGTCACGCCCTGCTTCACCAGCTTGGCCGGGATCGGCATGTTCCCGACCTCGGCCATGCCCGGATAGCCCTTCGGTCCGCAGTTCTTCAGCACCAGGATGTCCTCCGGCCTGACGTCGAGCGATTCGTCCTCGACCTTGGCGTGCATGTCTTCGCTGTCCTCGAACACGACCGCGCGGCCGCGATGCTTCATCAGCGCCGGCGTGGCGGCGGACGGCTTGATGACCGCGCCGTCGGGCGCCAGGTTGCCGCGCAGCACCGCGATCCCCGCCTTCGCCTTGAACGGGTCGGCGAGCGGCCGGATCACGCGCCGGGTGCCGTCGAGGTCGTAACGCGGCGCGTCCCTGACGTTGTCCCACATCGACTGTCCGTTGACGGTGAGCGCGTCGCGGTTCAGCACCGGACCGAGTTCGCGCAGCACGGCGGGCAGTCCGCCCGCGTAGTAGAAGTCCTCCATCAGGTACTGCCCGGACGGCTGCAGGTCGACGAGGCATGGCAGGTCGTGTCCCAGGCGGTCCCAGTCGTCGAGCGCCAGATCCACGCCGCAGCGCCCGGCGAGCGCGAGCAGGTGGATGACCGCGTTCGTCGATCCGCCGATGGCGGCGTTGGCGCGGATCGCGTTCTCGAACGCCGCGCGCGTCAGGATCTTCGACATCGACAGGTCTTCCTCGACCATCTGCACGATGCGCCGCCCGGCCATGCGCGCAATGACGTTGCGGCGGGCGTCGACCGCGGGAATCGCGGCATTGCCGGGCAGGCCCATGCCCAGCGCCTCGACCATCGAGGCCATCGTCGACGCGGTGCCCATCGTCATGCAGTGCCCGTGCGAGCGGTGCATGCAGCTCTCCGCCTCGAAGAAGTCGGCCTGGCTCATCGTGCCGGCGCGCACCGCCTCGCTCATCTGCCAGACGCCCGTGCCCGAGCCCAGCTCGCCGCCGCGGAACTTGCCCGACAGCATCGGCCCGCCCGAGACCCCGATGGTCGGCAGGTCGACGCTTGCCGCGCCCATCAGCAGCGCCGGGGTCGTCTTGTCGCAGCCCATCAGCAGCACCACGCCGTCGAGCGGGTTGGCGCGGATCGACTCCTCGACGTCCATGCTGACGAGATTGCGGAACAGCATCGTCGTCGGCCGCATCAGCGTCTCGCCGAGCGACATCACCGGAAACTCGAGCGGAAAGCCGCCCGCTTCGAGCACGCCCTGGCGCACCTGGTCCGCCAGCACGCGAAAATGCGAATTGCAGGGCGTGAGTTCGGACCACGTATTGCAGATGCCGATGACCGGCCGCCCGTCGAACTGGTCATGCGGAATGCCGCGGTTCTTGGTCCACGAGCGGTAGATGAAGCCGTCGCGATCGAGGCGGCCGAACCAGCTCTGGCTGCGGCGGGGTTTGCGGGACATGGCGGCGGGAGGACGGCTGAGGGGTGGCGGCGAGTGTATCGGGGGCCAATTGGCGGGTCAACGCGGGCTGGTCAGGTGGTCAGACCAATTTTTGCGCCGGGAGGGATATAGTCCTGCGGCGGCGCACCAGCCGCAGCACTGGAGGTCGAACCCATGAATCAACTCGACATGAAGGACCGCAACGCCATTGTCACCGGTGGCGCGGCGGGCATCGGGC
>JAOUJD010000022.1 GCA_029883565.1 Burkholderiaceae bacterium | reverse complement strand
GGCGACCTTGCGAATCAGCTGGGGTGCTGAGCGGGGACCGCCGCGCGCGGTTCCGCGCGCGACCTTCGCTCCTCAGGCGGCGGCGCGCGACACGGCCGGCGCGAGCTTGTGTCCCCGCCTGCGCGTTCGCCTTCCCGGACCGGTTCGCAGTTCGCTGACGAAGGCATCGAGCTTCGCGCGCGCGCCGGCGTCGATCTCGTCATCTGTCAGCGCCAGCGTGGCCACCGGCTTGCCGCCGGCCAGTTGCTTCATCATGGTGAACGCGCGCGCTGCCCCGGAGCCGCCCATCGTGCAGAAGAACGCGAAGCGCCGGCCCTTCAGCGGGTGCCGCTCGAGCCAGCTCCGCATCGGGCTGGAAAGGCTCCAGAACCATACCGGCGTGCCGACGAGGACCAGATCGTAGTCGGCCGGATCCCTTGCCGTGGACCGTAGCGCGGGCGCCAGGCCGGCGATCGCCTCGATGGCGCACATCGCGTAGCCGAGCGGGCCGTCGAGGGGCTGCACGATCTGGATCTCCTCGACGTCCGCCGCCAGCCGAACCGCCAGGGTCCTGGCAACGCGCCGCGTATGGCCGGAACGCGAGTGATACACGATGAGGGTCCTGCCCATGCCGTCCTCCATTGCAGACGAACTTCAACGCTCGATTCAGCCTAGTGTTCGCGCCTGCGCGGGGACTTGCGTGTGGTCAAGGGTGCCGGGTCCGTCCTGTCGCCGAGCGCGGAGCCCGGCGGGACGGCGGTCGACTCCGGGCGCCGCTCAGGCCGTCTCGATCACGCCGTCGGCGACGAAGCGGTCGATGTCCGCGTCGCCGTACCCGTAGTCGCGCAGCAGCTCGCGCGTGTGCTCGCCGAGCAACGGCGCGGGCCGCGTGACGGCCGCCTGCGTTTCGGAGAAGTGGATGGGACAGCCGAGGGCCTTGGTGGGTCCGGCCTGTGGATGCTCGAGGTCGACCACCATGCCGCGCGCCAGCGTCTGGGGGTGGTTCAGTGCCTCGCCGATCGAGTGGACCGGACCGACCGGCACGCCGGCCGCGTCGAATGCCTCCATCCACTCGGCGCGCGTGCGCGTGCCGAGAACCTCGTTCATCAGCCGCGCCAGTTCGGGCAGATGGGTCATGCGGTCGGAGTTGGTGCGGAAGCGCGGGTCATCGCGCCATTCGGGATGACCCAGCACCGTCGCGATGCGCTCCCAGTTGGCCTGGTTGGCCCCGCCGATGTTGAGCCAGCCGTCCCGCGCGTGGAACGCCTGGTAGGGTGCGCTGAGCACGTGTGCCGAGCCGGTCGCGCCAGGCGACGTTGCGGTCGCGAGATAGATCGCCGCGTGCCAGTACGTCTGCTGCACGGCGGCTTCCATCAGGGATGTGTCGACGACCTGGCCGCGGCCAGTCTTCAGCTTGTGCACGTAGGCGGCGAGGATGCCGACGACGGCGAGGTTGCCAGCGCTGATGTCGGAGACGGGATTGCCGGTCTTCGCCGGCGCCCCGCCGGGCTCGCCGGTGATGGACATCAGCCCCGCGAACCCCTGTGCGATAAGGTCGAAGCCGCCTTTGTCGGCCCACGGCCCGTCGCGGCCGAAGCCCGTGATCGCGCAGTAGATCAGGCCGGGGTTGACGCCCGAGAGCACGTCGTAGCCGAGCCCCAGCTTTTCCAGCGTGCCCGTGCGGTAGTTCTCCGTGAGCACGTCCGCGTCGCGCACCATGCGCAGCAGGATTTCCCTGCCCTGCGGGTGCTTCAGGTTCAGCGCGATGCCGCGCTTGTTGCGGTTCATCATCAGGAAGGGCGCCGACACGCCGTTGATGCGAGGCTCGCGGTAGCCGCGCGAGTCGTCGCCGCCCGGCAGCTTCTCGACCTTGATGACGTCGGCGCCCAGGTCGGCCAGCACCAGTCCGGTGGTCGGGCCGGCCATGATCTGCGCGAGTTCGAGCACGCGCATCCCGGCGAGCGGGCCGGGATGTGGAGGGCGCTTCGGCGCCGCGTGCTGTCCGGCCATCGCCTCAGCGTCCGACGAACTCGGGCTTCTTCTTCGCGAGGAAGGCCGAGTAGCCGATGCGGAAGTCCTCGGTGTCGAAGCAGTCGAAGCACTCGTCGCTCTCGGCCGCGGTCAGCGGGCCGCCTTCCGCCAGGCGCTTCGCGAACTTCTTGTGCCAGCGCGCCACCAGCGGTGCGCCTTCGGCGATGCGTTCCGCGCTCGCCCGCGCTTCGGCCGCGACCTGGTCGTCGGGCACGATGCGCGTCACCAGGCCCTTGTCCTTCGCCTCGGCCGCATCGAACACGCGGCCCTCCAGCAGGATCTCGAGGGCGACGCTGCGGCCGACGAGGCGCACCAGCGGACCCATCTCGGCATAGGCCATCACCAGGCCGAGGTTCTTGATCGGCGCCCCGAAGCGGCTCGACGTCCCGCAGATCCGGATGTCGGCCAGCGACGCGAGTTCGAGGCCGCCGCCGACGCAGATGCCGTGGATCTGCGCGACGATGGGCGTCGGGCAGTTGCCAAGTTTCTCGGCGGTCGCGTGCATCACCTTGCCGTATTCGATCGCCTGCGCCTTGCTGGAGCGCTGGGTCTCGAACTCGCTGATGTCGTTGCCCGGCGAGAAGGCTCTTTCGCCGGCGCCGCGCAGGATGATGCAGCGGACCCCCGCATCCTGTGACAGGGCCCACACGGTGTCGCCCAGTTCGCCCCACATCGAGCGGGTCAGGGCGTTGAGTTTCTGGGGCCGGTTCAGAACGACGGTGGCGATCGCGCCGTCTCGCTCGACGAGGATCAGTTCGGACATGCTCAGCGGTAGAAGAGGTTGACGAGGCCCAGCCCCGTGACCGGGACGTACGTGACCAGCAGCAGGACGGCGACCAGCACGCCGATGAAGTAGACGTTGGTCCGCGTCACCGCCCACACGGATTCCTTGGCGATCGAACTCGCGACCATCAGCACGCTCGCCACCGGCGGCGTCTGCTGGCCGATGCCGAGGTTGATCGTGACGATCAACCCGAAGTGCACCGGGTCGATGCCCACGGCCTTCACGAGCGGCATCACCACGGGCACCACCAGGATGATCGCGGCGGCCGAATGGAGGAACATCCCGAGGAAAAGGAACAGGACGTTCAGCAGGAGCAGCACCGCAACGGGATCCTTGGTGAAATCGGAGACGGCGCGCGCCAGTTCCTGGGGCGCCTGCACCTCGGTGAGGTAGGTGCCGAGCAGCGAACTGGTGGCGACCAGCAGCATCACCACGGCCGTCTGCACGCCGCCTTCGAGGATCGCCTTGCGCAGTTCGCGCAAATTCAGCTCGCGATAGATCACGAGGCCCACGAACAGCGCCGCCAGGACGGCGAGGGCTGCGCCCTCGGTGGCCGTCACCACGCCGCCGAAGATGCCGCCGAGGATGATGATCGGCAGCAGGAAGGCCCACAGCGCCTCACGCCCGGTCTTCGCCACGCGCGCCCACGAGAAGCGCTCTTCGCGCGGCAGGTTGTAGCGCCGCGCGAAGTAGTACGCCATGCCCATCAGGCCGAAACCGCCGATGAGGCCGGGCACGATTCCGGCGACGAAGAGCTGGACGACCGAGGTCTCCGCCATCACGGCGTAGAGGATCATAGGGATCGACGGCGGGATGATGACCGCAAGCGTCGCCGCCGAGGACATCACCGACGCGGCGAGAGGTGCCGGATACCCCTTCGCCTTCATGCCGGGAATCATGATCGAGCCGAGGGCGGCGACGTCCGCCACGGCGGAGCCGGAGATCTCGGCGAAGAACAGCGACGCGCCGATCGACACGTGGGCGAGGCCGCCGCGAATCCAGCCGAACAGCGACGAAGCGAACGCGATCAGGCGTCGCGAGATCCCCGACGAATTCATGATGGCGCCCGCCAGGATGAACAGCGGGATCGCCAGCAGCGGGAAGTTGGTCGCGCCGTTGTAGACGACCAGCGGCAGGTTAGGCAGGGAACTCAGCCCGTGGCTGGCGACCATCGCGATGAGCGCGACGATGCCGAGCGACACCGCGATCGGCACGTTGATCAGCACGAGTGCCAGCACGGAAGCGAACAGCAGGAGCATGGTGTTCATGTCGGCTCCGGTTCAGTGCAGGCCATCGGCGAGGGCAGGCCCGGCCGGAGCCGGTCTCGGCGGCTCCCGGTCGATGAACAGGTCGATCAGATGAGTGGTCTCGGCAACCACGATCATGGCCGAGCTGATCGGAATCACCGACTGCACTACGCTCATCGGCACCCAGTCGAGGCTCACGAGAGACTCCCCGTGCAGGACCGGCAGGATCTCGGCGCCGACGTAGCCGAGGAGAGCGAAGAAGGCGATGACGAGAAGTTGCGTGACGATGCCGAGAACGCGGCGCGCGTTCCACGGCATCTGCTCGACGACCTCGGGGCAGCCGATGTGCGAGCGCTTCACGGACGCGAGGGCCGAGCCGTAGAAGGTGAGCCACGCGAGCAGCACCGACGCCAGCTCGTCGTACCACGAGAGCGACCTGCCGATGGTGCGGAACACGACGCCGATAGTCACCTCGGCGGCGAGGATCACCATGAGCGCGCCGACGAGCACCTCGAGCAGCAGCCCGTAGCGGGCGCGGAAACGGCGCAGGGAAGCCGCGAGCGGCGCCTGCGCGGCGCCGCCTGTCTTCTCGTCGTGGCTCACGTCTTACTTGCCCAGCGCAACTGCCTTGTCGATGGCTTCCTTGGCGCCCTGGACTTCCTTGCCGAACTCCTCGTAGATCGAGCCGCTCGCCTTGATGAAGGCGTCCTTGTCGACCTCGTTGACCTGCATGCCGGCGGCCTTCAGCTTGGCGAGCAGTTCCTCCTCGTCCTTCGCCGCCGTCTCGTAGACGAACGCCTGCGTCTCCTTGGCCGTGTCCTCGAGGATCTTGCGGACGTCAGCCGGCAGGTTGCCCCAGGTGCGGCCGGTGATGACGTAGGCCGGGGTGTATACGTGACCCGACAGCGACAGGAACTTCTGGACTTCCTGCAGCTTCGCGGAATAGATCTGCGTGAACGGGTTCTCCTGGCCATCCATCACGCCGGTCTGCAGCGCGGTGAAGAGCTCGGAGAATTTCATCGGGCTCGGGTTGGCGCCGTAGGCCTGGAACATCTTGACGCGCCACTTGCCTTCCGGCACTCGCAGCTTGATGCCCTGCAGGTCGGCGGGAACCTTGATCGGGCGCTTGCTGTTGGTGATGTGGCGCGTGCCGTTCTCCCACACGGCGATGACCTTCAGGCCCTTCTTCTCGGCGGCGGGCGCGAGCATCGGCCAGAAGACGTCCTTCTCGATCTTCGCCATGTGCTTGCGGTCCTTGACGATGTAGGGCATCTCGAAGATGCCGAACAGGTCCACCTCCGAGCTCATCACGGTGGAGGGCACCGCCATGTCGAGCGTGCCCAGCTTGACCTTCTGGATCATCTCCTTGTCGCCGCCGAGCTGGCTCGACCCGTAGGCGACGACCTTGGCCTTGCCGCCCAGCTTCGCGTTGGCGCGCCGCGCGAACTCGTCGGCGCTCTTCTGGAAGATCGAGCCGGGCTCGCCGACGTGGCCGATCTTGATCTCCTGCTGCGCGCCGGCGGGTGTGACGCCGAACAGGCCGGCCGACACGGCGACCGCCAGTGCGGTCCGAAGCAGGGCGCGGCGCGGCGCCGTCGCGGTCTTGGTGAATGTCATCGCTGTCTCCTTGGCAAGTCTCTGGTCTGTCCGTGTTGTTCAGCCCTCGACGGCGCGCTCGGACTCACGCGCCGCCTTGTTTCTGCAACCGTGTGTGCAGTCCCGTCAGGCGGCATGCGCCATGGCCGCGTCCGGCGTTTCCGCCAGGTAGGCCATCGCCGCATCGACGCCGCCCTTGCGATGCGGCACGCCCGCAAGCGCGAGTCCCATTTCAACGCCGGCAAGGGTTCCGCACAGCATCAGGTCGTTGAAATAGCCGAGATGGCCGATGCGGAAGATCTTGCCCGATACCTTGCCGAGGCCCTGGCCGAGCGACATGTTGAAGCGCTCCAGCACGATCTTGCGGAAGGCGTCGGCATTCTGTCCCTCCGGCATCAGGACGGCCGTCAGGGCCGAGCTGTATTCGGCGGGGTTGACGCACAGGATCTCGAGGCCCCAGCCGCGCACCGCGCGGCGCGTCGCTTCGGCGAACCGGTCATGCCGCGCGAACACCTGCTGCAGCCCTTCGGCGAACAGCATGTCGAGCGCTTCGTGCAGTCCATAGAGCAGGTTGGTCGCCGGCGTGTACGGGAAGTAGCCGTTGACGTTGGCCGCCAGCATCTCCTTCCAGTCCCAGTAGGAACGCGGCAGCCTGGCGTCGGCCGACGCTTCCAGCGCCTTGCGGCTGATCGCGTTGAACGACAGGCCGGGCGGGAGCATCAGTCCCTTCTGCGAGCCGCCGACCGTGATGTCGACGCCCCACTCGTCGTGGCGGTAGTCGATCGAGCCAAGCGACGAAATGGTGTCGACCAGCAGCAGGGCCGGGTGGCCCGCGCGGTCGATGGCGGCACGGATCGGGGCGATCGGCGTCGTGACGCCAGTCGACGTCTCGTTGTGGACCACGCACACGGCCTTGATCGCGTGCGCGCCGTCGGCACGCAACCGTTTCTCGATTTCGGCGGGATTGGCGCCCTGGCGCCAGTCGCCGGGCATGAAGTCGACGACCAGCGACAAGCGCTCGGCGAGTTTCTTCCACAGGGTCGCGAACTGGCCGGTCTCGGCCATCAGCACGCGGTCGCCGGGCGACAGCGTGTTGACCAGCGCGGCCTCCCACGCGCCGGTGCCGCTCGCGGGATAGATGATCACGTCCTGTTCCGTCTTGAACACGCGCTTCATCCCGGCCAGCACCTTCTTGCCGAGCCGGCCGAACTCGGGCCCGCGGTGATCGATCGTCGGGTGATCGATGGCCCGCAACACGCGGTCGGGCACGTTGGTCGGACCGGGGATCTGGAGGAAGTGACGACCGGAGTGATGGCTGTCGAGCTCGAGCATGGTGGGTGGCCGCGCGGTCAGATTTGGTATACAAAGCGCATCCTAACCAATTCCGGCGAAGGGCTGCAAGCCGCCTCATCGGGTAGTACGGGCAGGGACTATGCTCTGGTCCAGAGGGTGGCGCATGGATCGGTGCGCGGAAGCCCGCTTGCGGTCGCCGGTGTCGGCAATGCTCATGTAAGCAGTATTCGGTATACCAAAATGAATGCTCCGGACGACTTCTCTCCGGCGGCCGCGCCTTCCGCGGTCAACGGTGGCGCCTCGACGCTGGCGGAAGCGCTGGCGGATCGCCTGCGGGAAATGATCATCGAGGGGGACTTGCAGCCCGGCACGCGCCTGAACGAGCGTGCGCTGTGCGACCGGCTCGGCGCCTCCCGCACGCCGTTGCGCGAGGCGTTCCGCCTGCTTGCAGCCGAGCACCTGGTCGAACTGCAACCCAACCGCGGCGCCCAGGTCGTCTCGCTGTCGGATGACGACATCCGCGAGAGTTTCGAGGTTCTCGGCGCGCTCGAAGCCCTCGCCGGTGAATTGGCGTGCCGGCACATTTCGGTCGATGACGTGGCCGAGGTGAAGGCGCTGACCTTCGAGATGCTCGCGTGCCACGCGCGGCGCGACCTGCCGGCCTACTACCGCATCAACCGGCTGATCCACCAGCGCATCACGCGCGCGGCCGGCAACGCGTTGCTGACGCAGGTGTACTCGAACCTGAACCAGCGCATCGAGAACCTGCGCTTCCGCTCGAACTTCGACCAGCAGAAATGGGACAAGGCCGCGCGCGAGCACGCCGACATGGTCGATGCGCTCGAGACGCGGGACGGTGCGCGGCTGGGCGCGATCCTGCGCCATCACCTGCACGAGAAGTGCCAGGCCGTGCTCGAAGGGCGGCGCGCGGAGCGGGAAGGCCTCGCATGAACGCCCCTGCGCCAAGCCCGCTGGTCTTCCATGCGCCCGGCGACAACGACTTGGCGCGGCGGCTGCGCGGTGCCGTGCAGGGCGAGGTCCGCTTCGACCGCGCTTCCCGCGGCCGCTATTCGACCGACGCGTCGATCTACCAGATCGAGCCGATCGGCGTGCTGATCCCGCGGTCGCACGACGACGTGCGCGCCGCCTTCGACATCTGCCGCGAACTCGGCGTGCCGATGCTCGCGCGTGGCGGCGCCAGTTCGCAGTGCGGCCAGACCGTTGGCGCGGCGCTCGTGATCGACCACAGCCGGCACCTGCACGGCGTGCTCGCGTTCGATCGCGAGGCGATGACGGTCACTGTGGAGCCGGGCATCGTGCTCGACGCGCTCAACGCGTGGCTCCGGCCCCACGGCGTGTGGTTCCCGGTCGACGTCAGCACGTCGGCGCAGGCGACGCTGGGCGGGATGGCCGGCAACAACTCCTGTGGCTCGCGTTCGATCGCGTACGGCAACATGGTGCACAACGTGGTCGCGGCCGATGTTCTGCTGGCCGACGGCACCGAAGCCTGGCTGGGACCGGAAGCGCGGATGGCGGCTCCGTCGGCGCGCCTGCGCGAGCTGATGAGCGGGCTGCGCGCGATCGCCGACCGCGAGCGCGACGAGATCGAACGCCAGGTGCCGAAGGTGATGCGACGCGTCGGCGGCTACAACATCGACGTGTTCCATCCGCAGAGCGAGCGACCGTACACCGCGGACGGCAGCGTGAACTACGCGCACCTGCTGGTGGGCAGCGAAGGCACGCTGGCGTGGATGCGCACGCTGACTCTGAAACTCGCGCCGCTGCCGCGGCACCGCACGCTCGGGGTGGTCAGCTTCCCGACGCTGTACCGCGCGATGGAGCTGACCAGGCACATCGTCACGCTGGCGCCGTCGGCGGTCGAACTGGTCGACCGGACCATGATCGAGCTGGCGCGCGGCAACCCTGCGTTCAGGCCCGTGATCGAAGGCGCGCTGGTCGGTGAGCCCGACGCGATCCTGCTGGTCGAATTCATCGGCGAGGACGCGCAAACGCCGCGGCGCAAGGTCGACGATCTGGTGACGCTGATGGCCGACCTCGGCCTGCCCGGGCAGGTCGTGCGCATGGTGGACGCCAGCCAGCAGAAGGCGCTGTGGGACGTGCGCAAGGCCGGGCTGAACATCATGATGAGCATGAAGGGCGATGGGAAGCCGGTGTCCTTCATCGAGGACTGCGCGGTGCCGCTCGAGCATCTCGCCGACTACGTCGCGCGCCTGACCGACGTGTTCGCGCGCCACGGCACACGCGGGACCTGGTACGCGCACGCCTCGGTCGGCACGCTCCACGTGCGGCCGATCCTCGACATGCGGCAAGGCGGTCCCACGGGCGGCGCCGCGAAGATGCGCGCGATCGCGCAGGAAGCTGCCGCGATGGTGCGCCAGTACAAGGGGGCGTACTCGGGCGAGCACGGCGACGGCCTGGTCCGCACCGAGTGGGTGGCGTGGCAGTTCGGGCCACGCCTGACGCGCGCGTTCGAGGACGTCAAGGCCCTGTTCGATCCTGGCGGGCTGATGAACCCGGGCAAGATCGTGCGCGGCACGAAGATGGACGACGCCAGCCTCTTCCGCTACGCGCCCGGCTATGCGCCGCTGAAGCTCGACACGGCGCTCGACTGGTCGGTGTGGGACGTGCGGGCGAATCCGGTGACGGAACACGTGACCGCGCCGGGTACCGGCGGCGACCCGGCGAAGGGCTTCGCCAAGGCCGTCGAGATGTGCAACAACAACGGCCACTGCCGCAAGTTCGATGCGGGCACGATGTGTCCGAGTTTCCGCGTCACCCGCGACGAGGAGCACTCGACGCGCGGACGCGCGAACACGCTGCGGCTGGCGGTGTCCGGCCAGCTCGGCACCGACTTCGCGAACGAAGCGGTGCGCGAGGCGCTTGCGCTTTGCGTCAGTTGCAAGGGCTGCCGGCGCGACTGCCCGACCGGGGTCGACATGGCGAAGATGAAGATCGAGTTCGCCTTCCACTGGCAGAAAAAGCACGGGCTGGCGCTGAAGGACAGGCTGGTCGCCAGCATGCCGAAGTGGGCGCCCTGGGCCGCGCGTTTCCCGTTCCTCGCCAACCTGCGCGACACGCTGCCCGGCGCGGCACGGCTGTCCGAGCGCATCGCGGGTCTTTCGGCGCAGCGCACGCTGCCGCAGTGGCGCAGCGATACCTTCCTGTCGAGCACGGCCGCGCAGGCGGCGTCCGTCGAGTCGCCCGAAGTCGTGCTGCTCGTCGACACCTTCAACAACTATCACGAGCCGGAGAACGCCCACGCCGCGCTGCGCGTGCTGCAGGCCGCGGGCTACCGTGTCGCGGTGGCGCGCGCGGGCACGAACGACGCCGAGCGTGACCGGCCGCTGTGCTGCGGCCGGACGTATCTCGGTGCCGGCCTCGTCGACGAGGCGAAGCGGGAGGCGCGGCGGATGGTGGAGGCGCTGGCGCCGCATGTCGCCGCCGGCGCGACCATCGTCGGCCTCGAGCCGTCGTGTCTGCTGTCGTTCCGCGACGAGTTCCTGGTGATGGGACTCGGGGACGCGGCGCAGCAGATGTCGACGCGCGCGCTGATGATCGAGGAGTTCCTGGCGCGCGAACACGAGGCGGGGCGCCTGAAGCTGTCGCTGGCCGCGCTGCCGCACAAGCGCGCGCTGGTGCACGGGCACTGCCACCAGAAAGCCTTCGACGTGATGAACCCGGTCGTCGCGGTGCTCAAGCTTGTCCCCGACCTGCAGGTCGCGGTCATCGAGTCGAGCTGCTGCGGCATGGCGGGCAGCTTCGGCTACGAGGCCGCGCACTACGACGTGTCGATGAAGATGGCGGAGATGTCGCTGCTGCCGGCGGTGCGGGCAGCGGGCGCCGACACGCTGATCGTCGCCGACGGCACCAGCTGTCGCCACCAGATCGCCGACGGCACGCGCGCCACCGGCCCGCGCGAAGCGCTGCATGTGGTGCGGGTGCTGGCGCAGGCGCTGGCTGCATGACCGGGGCGATCGAACAGGTCATTCCGTCGCGCCGTCGCGACCTCGGCGGCTTCGAAGTCGGCCGGCTGCTGCCGGCGGGACAGCGGCGCATGGTGGGACCGTTCATCTTCTTCGATCACATCGGCCCGGCGATGCTGACGGCGCCGCTGCCACGCGCGATGGACGTGCGTCCCCATCCGCACATCGGTCTGGCGACGGTGACGTATCTCTTCGACGGCGAGATGACCCATCGCGATTCGCTCGGCTGCGAGCAGGTCATACGCCCGGCGGAAGTGAACTGGATGACTGCGGGCCGCGGCATTTCGCACTCGGAGCGCTTCGACGGCATGCGCGCGCGGGGCGGCATGCTGCACGGCATCCAGGCGTGGGTCGCCTTGCCGCAGGGAGACGAGGAGGTCGAACCGGCCTTCGAACACCTCGACGCACAATCGCTGCCCGTCGTGCGCAACGCGTCGTGGAGTGCTCGCGTGATCGCCGGGGAGCTCTTCGGGGTCCGCAGTCCGGTTCGCACGCACTCGCGGCTCGGCTATGCGCACGTCGAGCTGCAGGCCGGGGCCAGGATCGACGTGCCGCGCTACGCGCCGGAGCGAGGCCTCTTCGTCGCGCGTGGCAGCGTGGACGTGGACGGCCGGGTATGCACGGCCGGCCAGATGCTCGTGCTGGGCGCGGCCGCCACGCCGGTCGTGAAGGCGACGGACCCGGCGACGGTGATGCTGCTCGGGGGCGATGCCGTGGGGCCGCGCTACATCTGGTGGAACTTCGTTTCGTCGCGCCGCGAGCGCATCGAGCAGGCGAAGGCGGACTGGGCGGGCGGCCGCTTCGCGCTGCCCGTCGGCGACGACCACGAGTTCATCCCCGCCCCGAACGACCCGCTGCCGGAGCCGCACCGCCGCTCGTAGATCAGGAGCGGGCGCCTTCTTCTCGCGCCACGTCTCGCGCGTGGCTAGCGGCGACCGCGCAGGCGCTCGACTTCCTCGATCAGATCGACCACCAGGGCGGCAAGTTCATCGTTGGCGTCGAAGGTGCGCTCGATGTCTGCGAGCCGGCGCGCCCGCAGCAGTTGCACGCTGGTGAACCGCATGCCGACGGATCGGTCGATCTCGAGCAGGCCGCCCTGCACGTGGCGCTCTATCCACTCACAGGTGACGGCGCAGGCGCTCGCCAACTCTTCGATGCTCAGCCCGCCTTCGTCGACGAGCAACTCCACGGTTCGTTCGATCATCGGCCGCGCTCCGTACGCGGGTTGAACTTCATCTCGCGCTCCATCGTGCGATACAGCTCGCGTGCCGCCTCGGTCGAAGCGGGCGGGAGCACCAGCTCGAGTTCGAGGTACAGGTCCCCCGGCGGCTCGCCGGGAATGCCACGGCCGCGCAGGCGCAGCTTGCGGCCGTTGCGCGATCCGGCCGGCACGGTGACCTGCACTGGACCCGACGGCGTCGGCACCTCGATCGCGGCGCCCAGGGCCGCCTCCCACGGCGCCACGGAAACCCGCTGCGTGACATCCCGCCCGTCGATCTGATAGCGCTCATCCGCACGGAACTCGATCTCGAGATACAGGTCGCCAGCGGAGCCGCCGCCTAGGCCGGCAGCGCCCTGGCCGCGCAGCCGGATGTGCTGTCCGGCGCGCACACCTTTCGGGATCGTCACTTCGAGCACGCGCTCGTCGGTGACCACGTGGCCAGCGGCATCGAGCCGGGCCGACCGCAAGGTCACCGCGCGCCGCGCGCCATGGTACGAATCGGCGAGATCGATCATGACCTTGGCGTGGTGGTCACCACCCCGTATCGACGCCTCATGCGGCCCGCGTCGGGCCCGGGCCCCGCGCCCGAAGAGGTTGGCGAAGAAGTCGCTGAACTCTTCCTCGCCCGCGCCGAATTCACCGCCCGAGAATTCGAAACCGGCATCCCAGTCCGGCGGAGGCCGGAACTCCTGTCCGGGTGGCCTGCGGCCGAGCGCATCGTAGGCGGCGCGCTTCTCCGGATCCGACAGGACGGTATTGGCCTCGTTGATCGCGGACATCCGCTCGGCCGCGTCCGCTTCCTTGCTCACGTCCGGGTGATACTTCCGGGCGAGCTTGCGGTACGCCTTCTTGATTTCGTCGGCCGTGGCGGTCTTGTCGACGCCCAGCGTTGCGTAGTAATCCTTGAACTCCATTGCCGTGTCCTCGGCGTGCAGCGCTTGCGCTCGCAGCGGCGCCAGATAGGCCCGAGCCCGCAGGCCACAGGGCGGCAGCGGCTGGCGACACGCGCCGTCCTCGCGTTCGGGCCAGATTGATTTTACGCGTGGCCGCTTCGCTGCCCGTGTCGCGCCCACGGGCCGGCAGGGTGGCCCGTTCATGACTCCGCCGCGTCGACTTGCGGGACAATGGATGCCTGGCCGGCGGGTGGGCGGCGGCCGGATCATGCGCAATACGAACGGAGGCAGTCATCGCAGCACACGAAGGCAACCGCAGGAAGAAGCGCCCGGTGACCGATCCCGGGCCGTTCCGGTCGCGCTCGCTTGCACCCATCGCATGGATCGTCGGCGCCGTGTTCGCCGGTATCGCGCTCCTCGTCTACTGGTTCGCCCCGGGCGAGCGCCCGCCGCCCGCACCGGTGGCGGTCGAAGCCGAGCGGCCCATCCCGCCGCCTCCGCCGCCGGCAGCGAAGCCGGGGCGCGTCGCCGCGCCGGACGGACCGAACGACAAGCTTGGCCACGCCGCCGACTTCAAGGCGGTGTACATGCAGTACCGGGACAGCCGCGATCCGATCGAGCGCGCGTTGGCCGGGCGCGCGTTCCGTGCCTGCTTCCCCGCGTTCCTTCCGCCGCACGGGCAGTTGCCATCGCCCGCGCACGTCCTCAAGGCACTGCCCGCCGAACACCGGGACGAGCGCAAGGACGCCGTCCAGGCGCTGTTCGACCGCTGCCGCTCGTTCCTGGTCCCGCCGCTCGATGCCGCCGACATCGTCGGCACCGCCGAGCGCACCGTCAACGGCGATCTCGCGACGCCGGGGGTGTCGGCACGCTGGTCCCTGATCCGTGGCGACCGCGCGGCCGCCGAGGCGATGGTGCAGCGCGCGCTCGCGTCGAAGGAACCCTACGCGCTGCAGTCGCTGAGCGGAGTTTCGATCCTGCTGATGAATGAAAATTCCGGCGGCCTCGACGCCGGAGCAACCGATGCGGCGCTGGCGCTGCTCGCTTGCGATCTCGGCGCGGCGTGCGGGCCCGATTCGCTGCTGGCGTTGCAACTGTGCGCGAGCGAGGGCTGGTGCGAAGGGACGGCGCGCGAACGCATGCTGGCCCGCATCGGCACGGTGGACCCGCAGGAAATCGAGAAAGAGCGCGCGCGCCTGCGAGCGCTGTTCGACAAGGGCGCCGCCACGGTCAGCAGCGTCTGGCGCGGTGGCCGCTGAGGCCGCGAGCCGCTGCCGGATCGTGTCGTCCGGAGGACCAGGCAGGAGTCTGCCCCCTTGATCCGCGGCGATCCCGTCTCCATCTGTCGGAAGGAAAGGAGCAGGGATGCTGAATACAAGCGGACAAGCATTTCAGAGTGACGTCATCGAAGCGTCGCGAGAGTTGCCTGTGCTCGTGGATTTCTGGGCGCCCTGGTGCGGACCGTGCCGGGCCCTCGGTCCGATGCTGGAGCGGCTCGAGCAGGACTGCGCCGGGCGATTCCGACTGGTCAAGGTCAATTCCGACGACAACCCCGAGTTGTCGGCCCAGTTCGGCGTTCGCAGCATTCCTTATGTCGTTGCGTTCGTGGATGGCCGTCCCGTCGATTCGTTCGTCGGAGTCCTGCCGGAATCGCAGTTGCGCGCATTCATCGACCGCGTGGCGCCGAATCCGAGTGAAATGGAACGCCGCAAGGCCCTCGCGCTGGTCGAGGGGGGTGACCGGACCGGCGCGATCGCGGCGCTGCGGGCTGCCCTGGCGCTCGGTCCGGCCAACGACGACGCCCGGCTCGACCTGGCCGGCCTGCTGCTCGACGCCGCTGCCGCGCCGATCGGCGCGACACTCGACGACATCCGCGATTTGCTCGCAAAGGCCGGATCGCTCGCGCGCCAGACGCCACGGTTCCGTGCCATCCAGACCCGGCTCGACAGTCTTGAACGGGCGGCGCACCTGCCTTCGGCAGACGAGCTGCGGCAACGCATCGCGGAGCGCCCCGCCGACCTGCCGGCGCGGGCCGATCTCGCGCGTCTGCTCATGGCGCAGGGGCAGTTCGAACCCGCGCTCGAGCAGTTGCTGGAGATCGTCGGGCAGGACCGCGCGTTCGACAACGACTTCGCGCGCAAGTCGATGCTTGCCGTGTTCGACCTGATGGCGGACCGGCCGGAGGCGGTCGGCGCCTATCGTCGACGCCTGGCGGCAGCGCTGAACCGGTGACCGACGCGCCGCAGCGCGACCCGCACAACGAAGACGTCGTGCGCGAGGCTCGGCAGGGACTTGCGGCCGGCAGCCCTTGTCCGGGATACTTTTCGGTGCCCAACCCCATGGAGTTCCGATGAGCGAACCGACAGCGTTGCCGCCGCTGCCCGACCGGCTTTCGTCGGACCCGCGCAGCCCGTACTACGTGGCGGCCGTGCTCGAGCACGATGTCGGCATCCGGTTCAACGACAAGGAGCGATCCGACGTCGAGGAGTACTGCATCAGCGAGGGCTGGGTGAAGATTCCCGCCGCCAGGGCCCTGGATCGCCGCGGCCAGCCGATGCTGATCAAGCTCAAGGGCAAGGTCGAGCCGTTCTATCGCTGAAGCTGCGCAGCGCTCAGAGGATGCCTTCCTCAGGATAGGGCTGCGCCTCCACCACGCGTTCGAAGCCGAATCGAGTCAGATCGAGCGTGCGGTACCCGCCGTGCAGGATGAGTTCGGCCACTGCCCGGCCGGCGGCCGGCGCTTGCATCATGCCGTGCCCGGAGAATCCTGCGACCGTGTACAGATTCGGCAGCCCGCCGGTCCACGGGCCGATCACCGGATTGCCGTCGAGTTCGTTCTGCTCGTACAGGCCAGACCACGTCCGGTGGCAGCGGGCTGCTTCGAAGGGCGGAAAGCGCGCGGCGACGGCCGGCCAGACCACCCGCTCGAAGTAGCCGTGATCGACATCGAAGTTGAACCCGCGCTGCTCGCTTCCGTCGACGAGGCCGCCCGAGAACCCCCGGCCTTCCGACCGAAACGCCATCCGCGCCACGTCCTTGACGTACGGCAGCGCTTCCACCGGCGAGCCGGCCGTGAAGTAGTGCTCGAAGCGGCGCATGGGAGCGATCGGCAGCTTCATGCCGAATTTTTCCGCAACCAGTCCGGACCATGCCCCGCAGGCGTTGACGAAGTTCTCGGCAGCGACCTGCGCGCCGCCCGCGAGTACCACCGACTTCGCCCTCACGTCGACGTTCGCGGCTTCGACGCGGTCCTGGATGTACGTCGCTCCGAGTTCGATCGCCTTGCGGCGGAACCCCCACAGCAGGCCGCTGGGATCGCACCACCCGTCGTGCGGCGTCAGCGCGCCGGCCCCGAGGTCGCTCACCTTCATCGACGGAAATTTCGCCTTCAGTTCGGCGGGCGTCAGCAACTCGACCACGCACCCATGGGCTCGCTGCCGGCGCACGTTCGACTCGAGCGCGCGAACGTGTTCCGGCGGAACGATGAACAGGTAACCGCCCTCGACCCAGTCCACCGGCGCCGGTCGTCCGTCCGCGGCCATCGTCGTCTCGAAGGTCCTGATGAATTCGATGCCGTACTTCGACATCTCGATGTTCTCGGGGCAGCTGAACTGCACGCGGCACCCGCCTGAAGCGCGGGGCGTCGAAGCGAACTCGTAGGTCGGGTCCGGCTCGATCACGCACACCGCGAGCCCCGGAGCCTGCTTCATCAGGAAATACGCGACGCTTGATCCGATCACGCCGCCGCCGATGACGGCGACATCGAACTTGCGTGACGCTGAGGAGTGCATGAGCGCGCCGAGCGATGCGCGGTCAGCGATCAGGGGCGGGCGGCATTCAACTGCGCGCTCGCTCCGCCGATCGAAGGATCGCGCGGGCGCGGTCGATCACCGGGCGGTCGACGAGCTTGCCGTCCACCCGCACTGCGTTGTCCTGGACTTCGGCGGCTGCCGCGATCACGCGTCGTGCCCATTCGATGTCGGCGGCTGGCGGCAGGAACCCGGCGTTGATGGCCTCGACCTGCCGCGGATGGACCGACAGCTTGCCTCCGAAGCCGAGCCGGCGCGCATAGTCGATGTCGTTCGCGAGCGCGACGGGATCGTCGAGCGCCACCGTGACGCCGTCGATCGGAGGCGGCAGTCCGGCCAGGCGTGACACCAGCACGATCTGCGACCGCGCGAACAGCAGTTCGTCCCGCTCGCCCGCGATGCCGAGGTCGAGCTGGAAGTCGATCGAACCGAATGCGATGCGCGAGATCCCGGACGACGCGAGCGTCATCAGGTTCCACAGGCCGCGCGCGCTTTCGATCAGCGCAATCACCGGCAGGCCGGGTGCGGCGCGGTGGATGGCGGCGACCGCATCCGGTTCCTCGGCCTTCGGCAGCACGATGCCGCTCAGTCCGCCCGAGCCCAGCAGCGACAGATCTTCGCGGAACCAGTGCGTGTCGGCGCCATTGATGCGCAGATGGACCGGCCGGGACGGATCGAGCCAGCGGCGCACGGCCTCCCGCGCGGCGGCCTTCTCGCCGGCAGCGACGGCGTCCTCGAGGTCGATCAGCGTCACGTCGGCACCGGCCGCACAGGCCTTGTCGAAACGGTCGGAGCGGTTGCCGGGCACGAAGAGAAAGGAGCGGTCGGTCATCAGGACTCCTGGGTCAGGGACGGGGTGCGGACCGGCCGGACCGCCCGGAGGCGCGCAGCAGCAGCCACAGCCCGCACAGCAATGGCGGCGTCGCGACCATCGCGAACGCGGTGCCGTAGCGCCCGCCGTTCTCGACGACGAGCGCGAACAGCGGCGGCGTCACCAGCACGCCGAAGAACGTGAAGAACAGGGCTCCGCCGGTGGCTTCGACGGTCTTGCCCGCCGGCGCCTCGCGCGCCACCTGGGCCAGGAACACTCCGTTCCAGCCGATGGCGGTGCCGCCGAACACCGCGCACAGCACGATCATCAGCGCGCTCGGCCACGCGGGCGACGACAGCGCCATCGTGACGGCCGCAGCCGCCATCGCGCAGCCGACGAATCCGAGGACGCTGCCGGGCCGCCCCGTGCGGTCGGCCAGCGCGCCCCAGCCGATCCGCCCGACGATGCCGGCGCCGGTGGCCACCGACAGCATCAGGCCGGCCTGCACCAGCGTGTAGCCAAGCTGGTTCGTCAGGTACGTGACGAGGTAGGTCGTCAGGCACAGTTGCAGCGCCGAGAAGAAGAACGAGCAGACCGCCAGCCGGCGCACCGCCGGTTCGGACGCCACCAGCGCGAGCGCGCGGATCGGGCCGCGCGCCCCGATGGGTCGCCGCGGATCGCGGTCGGCGTCGTTCTCGGCGCGGATCGGCTGTGACAGCAGCGCCGTCAGTACGCAGAGTCCGGCGACTGTCAACGCCGCCGCGCGCCAGCCGCCGAACAGCACGAGCGGCGGCACGATGGCGCCGGCGAGCGCGCCGCCGACCGGGACTCCGGTCTGCTTCAGCGAGAAGACGAAGGACATCATGTGCGGCGGGGTGGTCCGGGCGAGGATGTGCGAACTGGCGGGCGTGATGGGTCCATAGCCGATGCCGAGCAGCAAGGCGCTGGCGACCAGCGCCGGGGTCGCGCCCAGCGTAAGTACCGCGAGGCCGGCCGCGCACAGCACCAGGCCGTACTGGCTGACGCGGATGGCGCCGATGCGGCGGATGAGGTCCACGCTCGCGGCGCTCGAGATCATGCTTCCGAGGTACACGAGCGAAACGAACAGGCCGATGTAGCCGGCCGACACATGGAGATCCGCCGAGGCGCTCGGCGCGAGCACCGGGACCGTGATCGTCGCCATCGCGACGAGGGCCTGGATCGCCAGCGTCGCAACGAGCGGCAGGACGGTGGATCGCATCAGTGCCCGGCGGCAGGCCGCTGGCGCGCAGCCCGCAAAGCCGGCGCAGCCAATGCGCGTCTATGCAGGATCGCAGCCAGGGTGAAGGTCGCCGGGTCGTTCATGGTGACTATTCAGCAACGAGTACCCCGGTTGGTGCGCCGACGCAACCGGTGCCGCGCAGTATCTCACGCGTGCGCGCACCGCACGGAGGTGCGGACGACCCGGATGTACGATCGGTTCCCGCGTGCGGCTGGCGACGAACGGGCACGGCCGGACCGGCATCCGGAAACGCGAGCCTGCGAGCCGGGACGCGGAACGATGAACTGGAGGAGCGCAACAATGAATGTCGCGTTGGCGCTGCTGAATGCGCTCAAGGCGCACGGCGGCCGGGAGATCTTCGGCATCCCGGGGGACTTCGCGCTCCCTTTCTTCCGGGTCATCGAGGAGTCGCGCATCCTGCCGCTCTACACGCTGAGTCACGAGCCGGCGGTGGGGTTCGCCGCGGACGCGGCGGCACGCGCCCGCTCGGCGCTGGGCGTGGCCGCGGTGACGTATGGCGCGGGAGCGCTCAACATCATCAATCCGGTGGCCGCGGCGTATGCCGAGAAGTCTCCGGTGGTCGTGATTTCCGGAGCGCCCGGCGCGGGCGAAGCGAGCCGTGGCCTGCTGCTTCATCACCAGGGCAAGACCCTCGACTCGCAGTTCCGGATCTTCACGGAGATCACGTGCGACCAGGCCTGCCTGGACGATCCGCGGCGTGCGCCATCGGACATCGCGCGCGTCCTCGGCAACGCGCTGTCGCGGTCGCTGCCCGTTTACATCGAACTGCCGCGCGACATGGTGGCCGCGCCGTGCGACGACGTTGTCGCCTCGCCTCCTCAGTCGATCGACGCGGACGCGCTGGCTGCGTGCGCCGACGAGATCCTCGCGCGACTGGGAAGCGCCCGTTCGCCGGTGATCATGGTCGGCGTCGAGGTGCGCCGCTTCGGACTCGAGACGAAGATCGCCGAACTCGCCACGCGCATGGGTGTCCCGGTCGTCACGAGCCTGTTGGGTCGAGGATTGCTCGCCGATGCGAAGGCGCCGCTGTTCGGAACGTACCTCGGCGTCGCCGGTGCGCCCGAAGTGACGGCGCTTGTCGAGGAGTCGGACGCGCTGCTGCTTCTCGGCGTCATCATCTCCGACACCAACTTCGGCGTATCGGCGCGGCAGATCGACCTGCGCAAGACGATCCAGGCCGTCGACGAGCGCGTGACCCTCGGCTACCACGTCTATCCGCGCCTTCCTCTGGCCGCGTTGGTGGACGCGCTGCTCGCGCGGGCCGTCGCCTCGCGCCAGGTGCCGGCGTTTCCGGCCCCGGCCTATCCGCGCGGGCTCATCGCCGACGATGCGCCGATCGCGCC
>JAOUJD010000021.1 GCA_029883565.1 Burkholderiaceae bacterium | reverse complement strand
CGTCAAGCCCAGCGAACGCGCCACCGCCACCGGCGCGAAGCGCGTCGCGAACAGCCCGGGCGCCGTGCGCGTGAGGGCGCGGATCGCAAGCCGGTCGACGCGCCGCAGGCGCTCGTAGTCCGCCAGCCGCAGCCCGGGATCCATCCCGGAGGCAGCGGCTGCCGCGACGACATCGGCCAGCGCCACGCAGTCGCGGACCCCGAGGTTCAGTCCCTGCCCGGCTACCGGGTGCAGCGTCTGCGCCGCATTGCCGACGAACACGACCCGGTGTTCGCGCACGTCGTCGCGCGCCTGCTCGACCAGCGGATGGCGGGCGCGCGCACGGATGGCGCGCACCCGTCCGTTGCGTTCGCCCAGTTCTTCCTGCAGTTCCCTCAGCAACGCGTCGTCGCCCAGCCGCTCGCGCCGGTCCGCCACTTCGGTCGGCATGCACCAGACCAGCGCCATCGCGCGCGACGCGCCCGACGTGCCGCCCGGCAGCGGCAGCAGCGCCAGCGGCCCGTCCCGCGTGAAGCGCTCGTAGGCGGCTCCTGCCGGCGGCCCCTCGACATCGACGTCCGCAATCAGCGCCGCCTGCGCGAACTTGCCCGCGCTGCCGGCGGCGCCGCCTTCGCGCGGCGTCCGCGGCTGGCCGACTCCCTCCGCGTTGACGGCGAGCGGCACGGCGAGCGACTCGCCGTTCGACAGCTCGACCGTCACCGCATCGGGCGCCTGCCGCAGCGACGCGACCGCGCACGGACGCCGTACCTGCACCAGCGGCTGCTGCAAACAGGCGGCGTCGAGCGCAGCCACCAGGTCGCCGTAGCGCACGGTGGCACCGAGCGGCCGGCCGCCGAGCTCGGCCTCGCTCAGCACGGCGCGCCCGAACTCGCCACGGGACGACACGACGACGGTCCGGATCGGTGCCAGCGCTCCCGCCGGCATGGCCAGCACTGTGCCCAGCGTGTCCAGCGTTCCGCGCGACAGCGCGAGCAGTCTGCGGTCACGCCGGGCCTCGTCGAGGCCGCGCGCATCGAACACGACAGCCGGCACCTGCCGGCGGGCGAGCAGCAGTGCCAGAGTCAGGCCGACCGGCCCTCCGCCGAGAATCGCGACCGGTTCCATGTTCAGCGCCCCATGTGCGCTTCGATGTCGGTCAGGAGCCTGGGCGCGTCGCCCGACAGCACTTCGCGGCCGTCGGCGCTCACCGCGACATCGTCCTCGATGCGAATGCCGATGTGGTGGAAGCGCTCCTCGACGTTCGGCGCCGGCCGGATGTACAGCCCCGGCTCGACCGTCGTCACCATGCCCGGCGCAAGGATGCGCCAGGGGCGCTCTACGCCCTCCCCGACGGCAACCCCCTGCCGGTAGTCGCCGACGTCATGCACGTCCAGCCCGAGCCAGTGGCCCGTCTTGTGCATGAAGAACTGGCGAAACGACTTTGATTCGATCGCCCCGTCGAGCGAGCCCGACAGCAGCCCGAGGTCGATCAGCCCCTGCGTCAGGATGCGCGTCGCAACCTCATGGGGCGCGTTGAAGTCGGCACCGGGTCGCACGGCTTCGATGGCGGCGTGCTGTGCCGCGAGCACGACTTCGTAGACCGCGCGCTGCTCGGCCGTGAAGCGCCCGTTCGCAGGGAAGGTGCGCGTGATGTCGGCGGCGTAGCCGTCGATCTCGCAGGCCGCGTCGATCAGCACGAGGTCGCCGTCCTTCGCCTCGGCATGGCCCGCGGGATAGTGCAGCACGCAGGCGTTGGCACCCGCCGCGACGATCGACGTGTAGGCAGGCGACTGCGCCCCTTGCCGGCGGAACTCGTGCAGCAGCTCCGCCTCGATCTCGTACTCGCGCATGCCGACGCGGCAGGCCCGCATCGCACGCGCGTGGGCAGCCGCGGAGATGTGCGCCGCGCGACGCATCGTGGCGATTTCGTCGGCATCCTTCACCAGGCGCATGTCGTCGACGATCGCCGCCAGGTCGTGCGCGGTGGCAGGCGCGCGGCGGCCGGTGCGCGACTGCGCGCGCACCTTGCGCAGCCAGTCCCGGACCCGGCCATCGAGCGCGGGATCCCGGCCCAGCGCGTAGAACAGCGCCGGCGCGTCCGCCATCAGGTCGGGCACGACCTCGTCGATGCGCTCGATCGCATGGGCTGCGTCGAAGCCGAACACCGCCTGCGCAAGCTCCGGGCCGTAGCGGAATCCGTCCCAGATCTCGCGTTCCTCGTGCTTGTCCCGGCAGAACAGCAGCGCCTCCCGGCGCGCGCCGTGGGCGATCAGCACGATCGCGCTGTCCGGCTCCGCGAAGCCCGTGAGGTACCAGAACGTGCTGTCGTAGCGGTATGGATACTCGGAGTCGCGGTTGCGCATGCGCTCGGGCGCGGTGAAATGCACGGCCACGCCGCCCCCGAGTTCGGCCATCGCCTGCAGCACGCGGGCCCTGCGTTCGCGGTAACGATCGACATTCATCGGGCGGGGATTCTACGGGGCGGCCCGTCGCAGCTCGGCGTCGACGCGTTCGAGTTCCGAGGGCGTGCCGACGTTGAACCAGCGCACGCGCGCGTGCTCGCCGCTGACACGCCCGGCGCGCGCCGTCGCGTACAGCCAGGGAAAGAGCCTGGCGCGCGCAGGTGGCAGGCCGGCGAACAGCCGAGGGCTGAACACGCCGATGTTGGCGTAGGTGAGCCGGGGACTCCGATCCGGATCGATGCGGCCGTCGACCAGCGCCATGTCACCCTGCGGATGGAAGGGCGGGTTGTCGACCAGCACGAGGTGCGCGTCGAATTCGCCCGCATCGATGCGGTTGGCGCGCGCGCGCAACTGCGCGTACGGATAGTCGGTCACGATGTCGCCGCTGACGACCAGGAACGAAGATGCCCCCAGGCGCGGCAACGCCTGCACGATCCCGCCGAGCGTCTCCAGCGCATCCTCCGCCACGTCGCCCTCGCGCGAGTACTCGATCGCGGCGCCGTACCGCGATCCGTCGCCGAGTGCGTCCTCCATCCTTTCTGGAAGGTGCGCCGTATTGATCACGATCTCGCGCACCCCGGCAGCGGCGAGCGCCTCGATCTGCCATTCGACCAGGCGCTTGCCGCCGGCCATCAGCAACGGCTTGGGCGTCGCATCCGTCAGCGGGCGCATGCGCTCGCCACGACCGGCGGCAAGTATCAGTGCCCGCAAGTCATTACCCCTCGATTCCGCCCCGACTTACCGGGTCCGTCTGCACGCCGGAGTGCCCGCGCGCGGCGTCGGCACGCCCGCAGCCGGGCGCCCCTCGCGAGGGACCCCGGCGCACGCGCGTCGGCACGGCTGCCGCTTCGGCGAGCAAGGTTCAAAACGTGTACCCCACGCGCGTCGCCACGCCCTCGAGCTCGTCGAACAGGCGGCCCAGCGGCGCGAGTTCGTCGTACCTCCGGGTCACGGCACGCACGTAGCCGACGAAACGGGGAGTGTCGGCGAGATAGTGCGGCTTGCCGTCGCGGTAGTTGATGCGCGCGAAGATGCCGAGCACCTTCAGGTGGCGCTGCAGCCCCATCCACTCGAAGTCGCGCCAGAACGCACCGAAGTCATCGCGCACCGGCAATCCGGCGCGGCGTGCCTTCTGCCAGTAGCGGATCACCCAGTCGAGCACGCGCTCTTCCTCCCAGCTGATGAAGGCATCGCGGAACAGGGATGCAACGTCGTACGCGATCGGGCCCATCACCGCATCCTGGAAGTCCAGCACGCCGGGGTTCGGCGACGCCACCATCAGGTTGCGTGGCATGTAGTCACGGTGCACATAGACCGCTGGCTGCGCGAGATTCGACGCGACGATGCGATCGAACGCCTGCCGCAGCACCTGCGCCTGACGGTCGGTCAGCGCGTGACCGAGGTGACGCGCGACGTACCAGTCGGGGAAGAGTCCGAGTTCGCGCCGCAGGAGCGCCTCGTCGTATGGCGGCAGCTCCCCCGGCCTGCTCGCGACCTGCCACCGCACCAGCGCCTCCATCGCATCGTCGAACAGTGCCGTCGCGCTGTCGTCGTTCAGCGCGGAAAGGTAGGTGGTCGTTCCCAGGTCAGTGAGGAGAAGGAAACCCTGTCCGAGATCGGCTTCGAGCACCTGCGGGGCGTTCAGGCCGGCCTCCCGCAGCAAGCGGGCAACGTGGATGAATGGCCGGCTGTCCTCCTTGTCGGGCGGCGCGTCCATCGCAATCAGGCTCGCTTCGCTCGCGTTTACCCTGAAGTAGCGCCGGAAACTCGCGTCCGCGGACGCCGGCCGCAGCGTTTCCGGTTCCAGGCCATGGGAGCGACGCAGCTGGCCCAGCCACTCGGTAAGCGCTGCGCGGCGCACATCCGGCGCAGCGGGGTCGGGAGACGGCGAGGCAGAAGGATCCATGGACGCGGCGAACGATGTGGAGCGGGTGCAAGCGAACCGACGCCTATAATCGATTCGCTGTCTTGGCGTGATCTGGCCTGAGCTTTTCGGGCTCGCTTTCCCACCCGATTCTATGCCGCGTCTGCCGGCGACCACAGCGTCGTCACTTCGCCGTCGTGTCCCGCTGGCAGCCGCCGTGGCGCTCGCCGTCCATACGCTCGCCTCGGCGCAGGAGACTCCGGGAAGCCCCCCCGTACCGACCACTGGCGCGGCCCTGCAACTGCGCCTGGACCGCCAGCTCGCGGCGCAACCGTCGACGGTCAAGACGGCTGCACCCACGTTCGCGCGCGCCGACCTCATCGAAGGCACCGTGGATGAACGCCTGGTGCTGCAGGGCAATGCCGAGGTCAGGCGCGGCGGCACGGTGCTGCGCGGCGACCGGATCATCTACACGCAGGCGACCGACGAGGTGAACGCCGAGGGCCACGCGCGCGTCTTCAGCGAAGGCGCGGTGTTCGCCGGCCCGCGGCTCGACTTCAGGGTAGAGGCGCAGACCGGATCGATGCCGGACGCCGAATTCAGCTACGCCGCGCGCAACGGTCGCGGCGACGCGACGCTGGTCGAGTTCCTCGGCAACCAGCAAGCGCGCATGACCGGGGCACGTTTCACCACCTGCGCGCCAGGCGACGAGGCGTGGTGGATCCAGGCCGAAAAGATGGAAGTCGACGGCCTGGAAGAGTCGGCAACCGCGAACTGGGCCAAGCTGTACTTCAAGGGAGTCCCGGTCCTGGCCTCTCCGCTCATGGGATTCCCCATCGGCGACCGCCGGCGGTCGGGGTTCCTGACGCCGGGTTTCGGGCTGAGTTCGACCCTCGGCACCGATATCCGCCTTCCGTACTACGTGAACATCGCCCCGAACCGCGACTACACGATCGCGCCGCGCTTCATGTCGAAGCGCGGCGTGCTGTTCGAGAATGAGTTCCGCTTTCTCGAGCCGACGATGCGCGGAACGCTGGTCTACAACGTCATTCCGACGGATCGGCAGCTCGATCGCAGCCGCGACCAGACATCGGTCCGTTACGAATACGCGGCACCGAGCGGTCTGGCGGGCGGCATCAACTACAACCGTGTCTCGGACGACAACTTCTTCGTCGACTTTTCCGAATCGATCCTGGGCTCGTCGAACAAGGTGCTGCCGCAGGATGGGTTCCTCGCCTACAACCAGCCCTACTGGAACGCCGCCGTCCGGGTCACGAAGAACCAGACGTTGCAGGATCCGCTCGACCCGGTGACGCCGCCCTACGCGCGTGTTCCGCAGGTCACTGTGAACGGCTTCAACACCGACCTGAAGGGCTTCGAAGTCAGCGCGCTGCTCGATGGCACCAGCTTCCGCCACCCGACGCTGGAGAACGGCGACCGATATCTCGTTGACGCCCGGGCCGCCTACCCGGTGCTGGCGCCCGGCTGGTTCGTCATTCCCCGGGCCCGGGTGGTGTCGCGCGCTTACAACCTGGATCCGTCGCTGCACCCGGGCGACGCAAATCCCGTCGTCACCACTCCGATCCTCAGCCTTGATTCGGGGTTGATCTTCGAACGCCCCATCACGTGGTTCTCGCGCGCAGCCCAGCAGACGCTCGAGCCGCGCTTGTTCTACACCGACATCCCGTACAGGAACCAGGACAACTTGCCGAACTTCGACAGCGCGAATGTCGACCTCAACTACGCGCAGCTGTTCGCCGAAAACATCTATTCGGGCTACGACCGCGTCGCGGAGGCCAACCAGCTCACGCTGGCGCTCGCGACGCGGATACTCGATGCCGAGACGGGCGCCGAGCGGTTACGGGCGGCCATCGGGCAGCGCTACTACTTCGGACCGCAACGCGTCACGCTGCCGGGGCAAGCGCCGCGCACCGGCGATGCCAGCGACCTGCTCGCCGGCATCTCGGCGCAACTCGGAGGGTCGTGGGCGATCGACCTCGCGGCTCAATACGCAACCGACACCAGCCAGATCGTGCGCGCGACGGCAGGGACGCGCTGGCAGCCGCGGCGCGCATCGGTCATCAGCGCCTATTACCGCTACTACGCCGGCGACATCGACCAGGTCGACGTGGCGACGCAGTGGCCGTTGTCGGAACGCTGGTACGCGGTGGGACGCGTCAACTACTCGATCATGGACAGGCGCATCGTCGATGGCCTCCTGGGGTTCGAATACAAGGCCGACTGCTGGATCCTCCGCTTCGCGACACAGCGCTTCGCCACGAGCACGGCGCAGACAACCACCAACTTCTATGTCCAGCTGGAACTCAGCGGCCTCACGAGTGTCGGAACCAACGCCGTGCAACAATTGCGGCGTAATATTCCCGGCTACCAGACGCTCAATCCCCTCCCGCGCCAGCCGGGCCGCTTCGACTACTACGAGTAACCCCGCAATGCCTGCTGTTTCCCTGCGCGCGATCGCGCATCTGATTGCCGTCGTGCTCTATGCGGCTGGCGGACTCGCGAACGCCCAGACGTCCGGTGCGGCGAGCCCGGCACCCCGGCCCGGCGCGCCGGCGGCAGCGCCCGCGCCATCGCCCGCAACCCAGCCCACGGCCCCGCGGACGTCGAAGCCGCTCGATCGCATCGTGGCCGTCGTCAATGACGAGGTCATCACCGCGAACGAGCTGGGCGTGCGCGTCACGGTCGCCGAGGCGCAGCTGCGTCGCCAGAAGATCCAGCCGCCGCCGCGGGACGTGCTCGAGCGCCAGGTGCTGGAGCGGATGATCATCGATCGCGCCCAGATGCAGCTGGCCCGGGAAACGGGCGTGCGCGTCGACGATGCCACCGTCAACGCCGCGATGGGCCGCATGGCCGAAGCGAACGGGCTGACGTTGCAGGCGCTGCGCGAGCGGCTCGAGGCGGACGGCGTGACATTCAACCGCTTCCGCGAGGAAATCCGTCAGGAGATCATCCTGAACCGGCTGCGCGAACGCGAAGTCGACAGCCGCGTGCAGATTTCTGATTCCGAACTCGAGAATTTCGTCGCGGAGCAGGCGGGTATCTCGGCCGACGGCCAGGAAGTGAACCTCGGCCAGATCCTGCTGCGCGTACCCGAGAATTCGGACGCCGAGCGCATCGCATCGACCCGCAAGCGCGCCGAGGAACTGGTCACGCAACTGAAGGAAGGCGGCGATTTCGCCCGGCTTGCGGCCAGCTTCTCCAATGCCAGCGAAGCGCTGCAGGGCGGCGAACTCGGCTGGCGCAACCTCGATCGCCTGCCCGCCCTGTTCGTCGACGCCATCAAGGACCTGAAGCCGGGTGAGGTGAGCGGCGTCATCCGCAGTCCGAACGGATTCCACATCCTCAAGGTGCTCGGGAGGCGCAGCGCCATCGACGCCAAGCTCGCCTCGGGTCCGGTGCAGCAGACCCACGCCCGCCACATCCTGCTGCGCGTCACCGACCTGACGCCCGAGCCAGAGGTCCTGCGTCGACTGCAGGAGTTCAAGGGACGCATCGAGGCGGGCCAGGTGGAGTTCAGCACGCTTGCACGACTGCATTCGGTGGATGCGACCGGAAGCCGCGGTGGCGACCTCGGCTGGCTGTACCCGGGCGACACGGTGCCTGAGTTCGAGAAGGCGATGAATGCGCTGAAGATCAACCAACTCAGCGATCCGGTGCGGTCGCCGTTCGGATGGCACCTGATCCAGGTCCTCGAGCGACGCACGGACCAGGGGTCGGGCGACCGCGCGCGCATGCAGGCCCGGCTGGCCCTGCGCGAGCGCAAGGCGGACGAGGCCTACCAGGAGTGGGTGCGGCAATTGCGCGACAAGACCTATGTCGAGTTCCGGCTCGACGAGCGCGGCTGACCTCCCGGCGGACGCGGCGCGATGACTCGCCCGCGCATTGCCATCACGACCGGCGAGCCCGCCGGCATCGGCCCGGAGATTTCCCTTGCCGGCCTGGCTGCGGCGGTCGACGCCGACATCACGCTGGTCGGCGACGCGTCCCTGCTTGCGGCACGCGCCCGTGATCTCGACGCGCCCTGGCCGCCACGCGCCCGCGTCCACCACGTTCCGCTCGCCGTCGAGGCGCGCGCCGGCGAACTCGATGCGCGCAACGCCCGCTACGTGCTCGCCACGCTCGACGAGGCGATCGACGGCGCGCAGTCCGGCCGCTACGACGCGATCGTCACCGCACCGGTGCAAAAGAGCGTCATCAACGACGCCGGCGTGCCGTTCACGGGCCACACCGAGTACCTCGCCGACCGTGTTGGCGCGCCGCAGGTGGTGATGATGCTGGCCGGAGACACTCCCCACGGCCCGCTGCGCGTCGCTCTCGCGACGACGCACCTGCCGCTGGCCGCGGTTCCGGCCGCGCTGAGCCGCGCCGGCCTCGTCTCGGTCATGCAGGTGCTTCTGAACGATCTCACGGGGCGCTTCGGCATCACGCGGCCGCGGATCGCGGTGACTGGACTCAACCCGCACGCCGGTGAAGGCGGCCACCTCGGCCGCGAGGAAATCGACGTGATCGCGCCTGCGATCGCGCAGGTCCGCGCAGCGGGGCACGCCGTGGACGGCCCCTTGCCCGCCGACACGCTGTTCGTTCCAGCGCTGGTGCAGCGGTACGACGCGGTGCTGGCGATGTTCCACGACCAGGGGCTCCCGGTGCTGAAGTACGCGACCTTCGGCCATGGCGTGAACGTCACCCTCGGGCTGCCTTTCGTTCGCACCTCGGTCGACCACGGGACTGCGCTCGATCTCGCGGGGACTGGACGCGCCGACGCCGGCAGCCTGCGCGCGGCGCTCGCGCTTGCGCTGCAACTGGCATCGCAACGGCGCCGATGAGCGGCGCCCCCCCGCTGCAGCACCGCGCGCGCAAGCGGTTCGGCCAGAACTTCCTGCACGATCCTCGGGTCATCCAGCGCATCGTCGAGGCGATCGACCCGCGTCCCGGCCAGACCATCATCGAAATCGGGCCCGGCCAGGCCGCATTGACGCGGCGGCTGGTGCAACGCGCAGGCCATGTCACCGCCATCGAGATCGACCGCGATCTCGCCGCCTGGTTGCGCGAGGAGTTCACCCCGGAGCAGCTCACGCTGATCGAGGCCGACGCGCTACGGCTCGACTGGTCGACCGTCGCCGCCGATCCGGTCCGCGTCGTCGGCAACCTGCCCTACAACATCTCCTCGCCACTGCTGTTCCGGCTGATGGAGTACGCGGAGCGCGTGACGGACCAGCACTTCATGCTGCAGAAGGAAGTCGTCGACCGGATGGTGGCGCCGCCCGGCAGCAGGACCTACGGGCGCCTGTCGGTGATGCTGCAGGTCCGCTACCGCATGACCAAGCTCTTCGACGTGCCGCGCGGCGCGTTCAACCCTCCGCCCAAGGTGACGTCGAGCATCGTGCGGATGGTGCCCCGGGCGGCGGCCGAGCTGCCCGAGATGGACTTCGCGACCTTCGGCCGCGTGGTCGCGGCCGCCTTCAACCAGCGCCGCAAGATCCTGCGCAACGCGCTCGGCGAAGTGGCCGGCGCCACCGCTTTCGCGGCGGCCGGCGTCGACCCCATGGCGCGCGCCGAGACGCTGGCGGTCGACGACTACGTGCGGCTCACGCGCGCCGTCGCAGCCGAAACGAACGCCGCCTAGGCGGCGGCACGCCGCTCGATCAGTTCGATCTTGTAGCCGTCCGGGTCCTGCACGAAGGCGATCACGGTGGAGCCGCCCTTCACGGGGCCGGGTTCGCGCGTGATGACGCCGCCGGCGGCGCGGATGCGCTCGCACGCCGCGTAGGCGTCGTCCACGGCGATGGCCTGGTGGCCGTAGGCCGTCCCGAGTTCGTACTTGTCGACGCCGTAGTTGTAGGTCAGCTCCAGCTCGGCGTGTTCCGGGTTCGGGCCGTAGCCGACGAACGCGAGCGTGTATTTCTGCTCGGGGCGATCGGTCGTGCGCAGCAGCTTCATGCCGAGCACCTTCGTGTAGAAGTCGATCGAACGCTGCAGGTCGCCGACGCGCAGCATGGTGTGAAGCAGTCGCATGGTTCTTTCCTCGGCTTTGAATCCACGGTGAAGCAGGACCGGTGCAGCGGTGCTGATGGCCGGCTCGTTGGCTGTCCTACAGCGGCAGGCTCCGCATGTCCACGCCCTTGATCTCGTCGCGCGCAGCCTCGAACCCCGGCAGCAGTTGCTCGACCGTGCGCCAGAAGCGGGGGCTGTGGTTCAGCTCCCGCAGGTGCGCGAGTTCGTGCGCGACCACGTAGTCGATCACCGGCAGCGCGAAGTGCACGAGCCGCCAGTTGAGCCGCACCCGACCGTCGTGCGTGCACGAGCCCCACTGCGAGCGCGCCGAGGACAGGCGCCAGCCGGAGAATTTCGGCCCGATGCGATCGGCGAAGCGCTCGATGCGCTCCGCGAACACCCGCTCGGCCTCGCCCTGCAACCAGGACTGCACCGCATCGCGGATCTGCGGCACCTCCGCGTCGTGCGGCAGAGCAAGGTGCAGCTCGCCTCCCGCTACGAGCTGCGTGGCGCGGACCTCCGCGCGCAAGCGCAGCGTGATCGTGGCGCCGAGGTAGGGAAGCGTCGCCCCGTCGGCGAAGGACACCTGCGGCAGCTTCTGCTTCTCGCGCCAGGCCAGCCACTCGCGCTGCTTGGTGCGGATCCAGCGCGCCTTTTCGGCGATCGCGGCTTCGATGTCGCGCAGGGTCACCCAGCGCGGCGCGCTGACGGTCAGGCCTTCGTCGTCGATCTGGAAGCCGATCGTGCGGCGCCGCGCGCGGCGCAGCCTGTATTCGACGACGTCGGCTCCGGCGAGCGCGCGGCGGGCGCGGGGATCGCCCTCGCGCGGCGATCGCGGCGGCGCCGGGGCAGCCGGCGCTGGATCGAACGCCAGCGACAGCTGTTCGACGTGGGATGCCCTGAGTTTCTTCAATCCTGCGGTACCGGGGCCCGGCCGCTACGCTCGCCGGCCGTGTACGGCCCGCTGTAGCGGTGCGGCGCAAGGCGCCTCATCTCGGTTTCGATCCAGGATTCTACGAGCGCTCCGACTTCTTCGGCCGTCTTTCCTTTCGGATCGATCGGCTTTCCGATCGACACCGTGATCAGCCCGGGCCGCATCAACGCCCGCTTCGGCCAGCACTCGCCCGAGTTCACGGCAATCGGCACCGCGAGCGCGCCCGTGCGGACCGCGAGCCGCGGACCGCCGGTCTTGTAGCGCTTCGTCGAACCCGGCTGCGTGCGCGTGCCCTCCGGGAAGATGACGATCCACCAGCCGCGGCCGAGCCGGTCGGTGCCCTGCTCGACCACCTGCTCGAAGGCGTCCTGCCCCTTGCTGCGGTCGATGCTGATCATCTGGGTCGAGGCGATGCCCCAGCCGAAGAACGGCAGCAGGTTCAGTTCGCGCTTGTAGACGAACGTCAGGTCACGCGGCAGCACGCTCGGCAGCCAGAACGTCTCCCAGGTGGACTGGTGCTTCGGCAGGACGATCGCCGGCGCATCGGGCAGGTTGTCCCAGCCTTCGACCTTCCACCGGATGCCGCAGATGACGCGGGCGCTCCAGATCGCCGAGCGCGTCCACAGCGTGCAAAGCCGGTAGCGCGTATGGACCGAAAACACCCGGCTCGCGATGACGACGAACGACCACGGCATCACCGTGACGAAATTGAACGCGTAGAAGAAGCAGGTCCGGAGCAGCGCCACGGTTCACGCCGTGAGCTTCGAGATGTCGGCGACGCGGTTCATGGTCGCCCGCAGGGCCGCCAGCAGGCCGAGGCGGTTGGCGCGCAGCTGCGCGTCGTCGACGTTGACCATCACCTCGTCGAAGAAGCGGTCCACAGGCAGCTTCAGGGGCGCCAGCGCCCTGAGCATGCCCGTGTAGTCGCCGCTGGCGTAGAGCCGTTCCGCCGACGGCTGCACCGCCGCGAAGGCATCGCCGAGCGAGCGCTCCGCCGGTTCCATCAGCAGCGCCGCGTCGAAGGATGCCGGCACGCCATCGGCTTTCTTCAGGATGTTGCCGATGCGCTTGTTCGCCGCCGCCAGGCTTTCGGCTTCAGGCAGTTCCATGAACGCACGCACCGCGGCGAGCTGGCTGGGCACGATGTCGATGCGCGCTGGCGACTGGGCCACGACCGCCTCGACCTCGTGGGCGGTGTAGCCGTCGTCGCGCAGCAGTCCGCGCAGACGGTCGTACAGGAACTCGGACAACTCCGCGTCTGCACCCTTGAAACCCTTGACGCCCGCGAACTCGGACTGCGCCAGCGCCAGCATGCGCGGCAAGGGCAGCGGCAGCGACTTCTCCATCAGCATCCGCAGCACGCCGAGCGCATGGCGCCGCAGGCCGAACGGATCGCGTTCGCCGGTCGGCTTCTCGCCGATGCCGAACAGGCCCACCAGCGTCTCGAGCTTGTCCGCCAGCGCGACGCACAGGCCGACGCGGGTGGCAGGCAGCGCGTCGCCGGCAAAGCGCGGCTGGTAGTGCTCGCGGATCGCGGTCGCGACGTCCGCCGTTTCGCCGTCGTGGCGCGCGTACACCTCGCCCATCACGCCCTGCAGTTCCGGGAACTCGCCCACCATCAGGGTGCGCAGATCGGCCTTCGCGAGCCGTGCGGCGCGGCCGACGTGCGCCGCGTCCACGCCGAGTTCCCTGGCCAGTGCGACGGCGATTCCGGTGATGCGCTCGACCCGCTCGAGCTGCGATCCGAGCTTGTTGTGGTACACGACGTGCGCAAGGCCCGGGATGCGGCTTTCGAGCGACTCCTTGCGGTCCTGGTCGAAGAAGAACTTCGCGTCCGCCAGGCGGGCCCGCACCACGCGGGCGTTGCCGGCGCGGATGGCCGCGCCGCCGTCGGTGGCCTCGATGTGCGAAACGAGCAGGAAGCGGTTCATCAGCCGCCCGGCCTTGTCGCGCAGCGCGAAGTACTTCTGGTTCTGCTGCATCGTCAGGATCAGGCACTCGGCCGGGACCTCGAGGAATTCCTTTTCGAAGCCCGACTCGTACACGACCGGCCACTCGACCAGCGCCGCGACTTCGTCCAGCAGTTCATCCGGCATGATCGGCGTGGCGCCCAGGTCGGCCGCCGTCGCCCGCACGAGTTCGGCGATGCGCGCGCGGCGCTTCGCGAACGAGGCGATGATCAGCCCCTCCTCCTGCAGCTGCTTCTCGTACGCATCGGCCGAGTGCACCGGAAGGTCGCCGGGAGCCATGAAGCGGTGGCCGTGCGTCGTCGTGCCGGCCTGCAGCCCGAGCGCAGTCACCGGCAGGACCTCGTGGCCGCGCATGGCGATCAGCCGATGCGCCGGACGGACGAACTGCACCGTCGTCGTCCCGTCTTCGAGCTGGTAGCTCATGACTTTCGGGATCGGCAGCGACGCGATTGCCTCGTCCAGGGCGGACTGCAGCGCCACGATCAGGGTCTGCCCGGGCTCGACCGCCCGCAGGAACACCGAGTCCGCCTTGCCGTCGCTTTCGACGACGAGGCAGTCGGCGCCCTCCTGCGTGCCGACCGGGATGTCGGCCATGTGTCGCCGCCCCATCGCCTCGAGCTTCTTCAGGAACGCCAGCGTCCAGCTGGAAGCCGCGTCGCGAGCGACCGACAGCGGCATCAGCTTCTGCTTGAACGGCTTGTCCGGCGACCGGTTCAGGACGTGCGTGATGTGCGCCGCGAGCCGCCGCGGCGCGCCGAACGATGTGACGACGCTGTCGGCCGACAGGAACTGCCGGTCGCGCAGTCCCTTGGCGATTCCGGCCGCGAAGGCCTCGGACAGGCTCTTGAGTGCCCTGGGCGGCAGTTCTTCGGTATTCAACTCGACCAGGAGGGACTGCTTCATGCCGCCTCCCGCGCATCGCCGCGGTCGAGCATCGGGAAGCCGAGCCTCTCGCGCGACTCGAAGTAGCTCTGGGCGATCGAGCGCGACAGCGTGCGGATGCGCCCGATGTAGCCCGCCCGCTCGGTGACGCTGATGGCGCCACGCGCGTCGAGCAGGTTGAAGGTGTGGCCGGCCTTCAGCACCATCTCATAGGCCGGCAGCGCGAGCTGCAGTTCCATCAGGCGCTTGGCTTCCGCCTCGAACAGGTTGAACTGGCCCAGCAGGACGTCCGGGTCGCTCGCCTCGAAGTTGTACCTGCTCTGCTCGACCTCGTTCTGGTGGAACACGTCGCCATAGCGCAGCACCTTCTCCACGCCGCGGTCGCGCCAGCGCGTGTAGACGAGGTCGAAGACATTGTCGATGTCCTGCAGGTACATCGTCAGCCGCTCGAGACCGTAGGTGATCTCGCCGGTAATCGGCTTGCACTCGAGGCCGCCGACCTGCTGGAAGTAGGTGAACTGGGTGATCTCCATGCCGTTCATCCAGACTTCCCAGCCCAGTCCCCACGCGCCCAGCGTCGGGTTCTCCCAGTTGTCCTCCACGAAACGGATGTCGTTCTTCTTCGTGTCGATGCCGAGCGCATCGAGCGAACCCAGGTACAGCTCGAGGATGTCGGGCGGCGACGGTTTCAGCACGACCTGGTACTGGTGGTGCTGGTGCAGGCGGTTCGGATTCTCGCCGTAGCGCGCGTCCTTCGGCCGCCGTGACGGCTGCACGTAGCCGGCGCGCCAGGGCTCGGGGCCGATGGCACGCAGGAACGTCGCCGTATGGGACGTTCCTGCGCCGACCTCGAGGTCGATCGGCTGCAGCAGCGCGCACCCCTGCTGGTTCCAGTAGGTCTGCAGTCGAAGGATGGTTTCCTGAAACGTGATCATCGGCAGTCCGGCCGGGCACGGCGGGCTTCGTGGGAAGCGATGATTGTACGGACGGCGCACCCGCGCCGGCGCTAGCTGCGGCGGGCCGCCCTGCGGGCGCTCGCGCGCAGCTGGTCGAGCGAGACGCGCGTCTCCGCGCCCTGCGCCGCAGGGGGCGAGCATGCCGCGCACCCGCTGCGGCGGCCCGGACGCATCAGGAAGAGCAGCGCCGCGACCACGGCGGCGACGGCGACCAGGTCGAGCAGCCAGGCCATCTCAGCCCCCCAGCGCCTGGGCGATGCGATAGGTCGCGAAGGCCGCGGCGTAGGCCAGGGCGAACAGGTAGGTCGTCATCACGATCGGCGTCCGCCAGCCTCCGGTTTCCCGCTTGACCGCCGCCAGGGTGGACACGCACTGCGGGGCGAACACGTACCAGGCGAGCATGGCCAGGCCGGTCGCGAGGCTCCATTGCGCCGCGATGACCGGGACCAGCGCTTCGCCGGCCTGCCCGGCCGCGCCCGACATCGAGTACACGGTCCCGAGGGCGCCGACCGCGACCTCGCGCGCTGCCAGCCCGGACACCAGCGCGATCGAAATCTGCCAGTTGAAGCCCACCGGCTCCAGCACGTGCGCCAGCAATGCGCCGATCTGGCCGGCGATGCTGTATTCGATCGGCGCGCCGATCGCTCCCGGCGGCGGCGCCGGGAACGAACTGAGTGCCCACAGCACGACCATCAGGGCGAGGATGGTCGTGCCGACGCGTCGCAGGAATACCTTCGCCCTCTCGAGCAGCCCGAGCCCGAGGTGGCGCGCGCTGGGCCAGTGGTAGGCGGGCAGTTCCATCAGCAGCGGCGCCGCCTGGCCGCGCGTGGTGCGCGTCAGCACGAACGACACCAGGAATGCCGACACGATGCCGGCCACATAGAGGGTGAACAGCACGAGACCCTGCAGTTCGACGCCCGGGCCGACCGGCCGCGACGGGATGAATGCGCCGATCAGCAGCGCATAGACCGGCAGGCGCGCGGAGCAGGTCATCAGCGGCGCGATCATGATGGTGATCCAGCGATCGCGCGGGTGAGGAATCGTGCGCGTCGCCATGATGCCCGGCACCGCGCAGGCGAAGCTCGACAGCAGCGGGATGAACGAGCGTCCCGACAGCCCGACGCTGCCCATCAACCGGTCCAGCAGGAAGGCGGCGCGCGGCAGGTAGCCGGAATCCTCGAGCAGGAGGATGAAGAAGAACAGGATCAGGATCTGCGGCAGGAATACGAGGACCGTGCCGACGCCGCCGATCACGCCGTCGATCAGCAGGCTCTTCAGCGCCGACGCGGGAAGCGCGGTTCCGAGCAGGCCGCGCAGGCTTTCTACGCCGGCCTGGATCCACTCCATCGGCGGCCTCGACCACGCGAACACCGCCTGGAACACGAGGAACATCACGACCGCCAGCACCAGCGGCCCGGCAAGCGGATGCAGGACCACGCGATCGATCGCTTCGCTGGCCCGGTCCGCTTCGATGCGGTCGACGCCGAGCGCACGCAGGATGCGGTCGGCTTCCGCGGCAACGTCACTCCCGTCCGACGCTGCCTCGCCCTGGATGCCCGCGGGAAGTCGCTCGCAGACAGCGTCGATCGCTTCGGCCAGGGCGCGTGCGCCGTTGCCGCGGACCCCGACCGATTCGACGACGGGAGCGCCCAGTTCGGCGGCAAGCCGCCCGGTATCGACGCCGATGCCCCGCTTGCGTGCGAGATCGCTCATGTTGAGGCAGACCAGCATCGGCAGCCCCATGCGCCGGACGCGAAGCGCGAAGCGAAGGTGACGTCGAAGCTGGGTGGCGTCGAGCACGCAGACGATCAGGTCGGGCACCGCCTCGCCCGCCATGTCGCCGCGCAGCACGGCGGCCGTCACCGCTTCGTCCGGCGAACGCGGCTCGAGCGCGTAGGTGCCCGGCAGGTCGAGGATCTGGACCGAACGACCCTCCGGAGTCTGGAACTGCCCCGCCTTGCGCTCGACCGTGACACCGGCGTAGTTCGCGACCTTCTGGCGCGCGCCGGTCAGCAGGTTGAACAGGGAGGTCTTGCCGCTGTTGGGCTGGCCGACCAGCGCGACACGCGGCGCGGCGGCGACTGCCGGGGACATCGCCTAGGCCGGCGTCGTGCGGACCAGGACGCACTCCGCTTCGCCGGTCCGCAGCGCGAAGGTGCTCCCGCCGATGCGCACTGCGAGCGGCCCGCCGCCAGCCCCGGTGGCAAGGACCCTGACCTCCTCGCCGTCGAGGAAGCCCAGTTCTCGCAGGCGGGCAGGAAGCTCGGCCGCGAGCGCAGAGGATCCGCGCACTTCGGCTACAGCCGCCGATCGGCCGCGCGGCAGCCTCACCAGTGCCATCACCGCCGCCACCACGCCCATCGCTTCCGCTCCTTCTCGCCACGATTCCGCTGCCGCCAGTAGACCCCTGCGGAACGGGAAGGAGTTTGATCTGACTCAAACTAAATAGCAATCATTCTCATTACGTATCGGATTGTGCAGTGCGGCGGGCAGCGCCCAGCCCCACTGCCCCCAACGCGAGGAGGACGGCCGCGACGATCGCCGGGACGTTGCCCCACCGGATGAAGGGCGTGACGCCCTGCATCCCCTGCACCGTCCCCGTCAGGGCGCCGGCAGTCAGGAACGGCAGCTGGCTGGCGACCCGCCCGCGCGCGTCGATGATCGCAGTCGCACCGGTGTTGGTGGCCCGCAGCATCGGGTGCCGGGTCTCGAGCACCCGCATCCGCGAGATCTGCAGGTGCTGCGGCAGTGCCAGCGAGTCCTGGAACCACGCCAGGTTCGACATGTTCAGCATGATGGACGGCGGCGTTCCACCCTTCCAGGCGTCGATGATCACCTCGCCGAACAGGTCCTCGTAGCAGATGTTGACGGCCAGGCGCTGGCCCGCGAGGAGCATCGGCGCCTGCACCGCGGCGCCGCGCTGCTGGTCGCCGATCGGCATCTTCATCAGGTCCACGAACCAGCGGAACCCGGGGGGAATGAACTCGCCGAACGGCACGAGGTGCCGCTTGCTGTAGCGCCCGAGGCGCGTCGTATCGGGAGCGACGCCGACCGCGCTGTTGTAGTAGTCGCCCTCGGGCTGTTCGATGAAGACCCCGAACACTACGGCCGTGCTGCCCGACCGGGCATAGTTGCGGAACGCGTCGACGAATTCGACGGGAACGAACTGCAGGGGCACCGGGAACACCGACTCGGGCAACGCGACCAGGTCGGCGCGCGGCCCCTGCATCAAGGCCCAGTGGTCCTCGAACGCGCGCCGCAGGCCTTCCGGTCCGAACTTGGTGTCCTGCGGAATGTTCGCCTGCACCAGCCGCACGGTGATCGGAGCCCCGGAGGGCTCGGTCCACATCCGACCCTTCAACGCGATGCCGCTGCCGACCAGGACGATGAACACGCCGGCGATCCACGCATAGCCGCGCATGCCGCGCTCGCGGATAGGAAGGGCCACCAGGGCGAGGGCTCCGGCCAGCAGGGCGGCGGCGAATCCGACCCCGTATACCCCGAGGACCGGCGCGAAGCCGGCCAGCGGGCTATCGGTGTGCGCGTAGCCCGAGCCCAGCCAGGGAAAACCGGTGAACAGCGTTCCGCGCAACCACTCCCCGACGGTCCAGAGCGCCGGCAGCGCGAGGCAGAGGCGCACCCAGGGTCGCACGACAAGGAACTGCGCCATCCCGAGCACGAGCGCGGGAAACAGCGCAAGGAACGCGCAGAAACCCAGCGTCGCGACCGCGGCGAGCGGCGCCGGCATCAGCCCGTAGACGTGCATGCTGATGTAGACCCATGACACGCCGAGCCCGAACCAGCCGAGGCCGAACGCGAAGCCGAGCAGCGCCGCCGGTCGCCAGCCCGATACGCGCGTCGTGAGCGCGTACAGCACGGCCAGCGCCAGGATCTGCAGCCACGGGAGGTTCCAGGGCGCGAACGAAAGCGCGTGCGCCGCGCCGGCGGCCAGGGCCGCCATGGGCAGGGCAAGGCGCTTCAGCATGAAGAAGGGACGCCGGCCGCGAGCAGGCCGCGCGTCACGCCGGATGGCGGTGTTCGTCGTCCTCGAAGAACTCGCGGATCACCGTTTTCGGCACCCGGCTGACGAGGAACAGGTGCGCCTGGCGCGCGTCGGCCCGCAGCACTTCGAACCGCATGCCGTCGATCTCGACCGCCTCGCCGCGTTTCGGCACCCGTCCGAAACGGTCGGTGACGATGCCGCCGATCGTGTCGAACTCGTCGTCCGGGAAGCGTGTCGAGAAGCTCTCGTTGAACTGCGCGATCTCCGTCAGCGCCTTGACCCGGTACTTGCCGTTGTCCTCGGCGATGATCGCGTCCTCGCTCTCGTCGAAGTCGTATTCGTCCTCGATGTCGCCGACGATCTGCTCGAGCACGTCCTCGATCGTGATCAGGCCGGAGATGCCGCCGTATTCGTCCACGACGATCGCGATGTGGTTGCGGTTGGCGCGGAAATCGCGCAACAGCACGTTCAGCGGCTTGCTTTCGGGGATGAAGACGGCCGGGCGCAGGCTGCCGCGCACGTCGAAGTCCTCTTCGCGGTAGTAGCGCAGGAGGTCCTTGGCCAGCAGGATGCCGATCACGTGGTCCCGGCTGCCCTCGATCACCGGGAAGCGGGAGTGCGCGGTCTCGATGACGAAGTCGATCCACTTCTCCGGCGGCTCGGCAATGTCGATCACGTCCATCTGCGAACGCGGGATCATCAGGTCCCGGGCGCGCAGTTCCGATACCTGCAGCACCCCCTCGATCATCGACATGGCGTCGGCGTCGAGCAGGTTGCGCTCGTGCGCGTCGTGCAGCGCCTCGAGCAGTTCCTCCCGGTTCTCGGGCTCGCGGAAGATGAACGCCGTCAGGCGTTCGAGCAGGCTCTTGTGCTTCTGGGAGGGGGTGAGCGGACTAGGCGGAGGTTCTGACATCAGCAGCGGACCGGCGGCCGGTGAGCCGGGCAACAAGTCCTGAGTGGTGACGAATCCAGAATACACGAGGCGGCTGAGACGCGACATCCGCTTCTCGCGACAGCAACCGGTTGCCGTTCTTGCGGTAAGTGCACGCTAACTTCCTTGCCAAGCGTTGGCGCTGCATGCAAGCCCCGCCCGGGATGTCGCGGAATGGCGCGCCACCCGAAGTCCCCGCCCCATGACACAGCAGTCGAGTCGCCAAGTCCGCGGGCCGGTCGCGGCTGAAAAGGGCCAGCCGGCGCACGCCAAACGCTTCATCCGGCGGTCCCATGCTCGACCCGGTACGGATCGCCGATACGGAGTTTCTCGAGAATCCCGATCTCGCGCGCTTCCATCGCTCGCGCGTCGGCGGCGCGCTCGTGCTCATGCCCCTGCGCATGCAGCACCCCATGGACGACGAGGTG
>JAOUJD010000216.1 GCA_029883565.1 Burkholderiaceae bacterium | reverse complement strand
GGGCCGTGGTCGGCGGACATCGGGACAGCCTGCTCGGTCGTCAGCGGCTCGGCAGGAGCCGCGAAGCGAGTCGCTTTGCCTCGCGGCCCGTTGTAGTCTGCCGGGCGAACCGCACTGGAGGCGCCATGTCTGGAAACCGGCTGATGCTGGACTACATCCTCGATCACGAGGAAAAGCTTCACGACCGCGTCTACATGACGCAACCGATCGGCAACAACCAGGTGATCGACACCACCTGGGCCCAGGCGGTCGACCAGTCGCGCCGGATGGCAGCGCATCTGAAGAGCCTGGGCTACCCGCGCGGCGCCCGCATCGCGATCCTCTCGAAGAACTGCGCGCACTTCATCATGGCCGAAACGGCCATCTGGATGGCGGGCTACACGACCGTCGCCATCTTCCCGACCGAGACTGCGGAGACGATCAACTACGTCCTGACACACAGCGAAGCGAGCCTGCTCTTCGTCGGCAAGCTGGACACCTGGCCCCATCAACGGCCGGGCGTGCCACCGGGACTGCCCTGCATCGCGCTTCCGCTCGCGCCGGAGACCGGGCTCGAAACGTGGGACTCGATCACAGCCCGCACGCCGCCGTTGCCGGGACGCCCCGCGCGCGCCGCCGACGAGCTCGCGATGCTGATCTACACATCCGGCTCGACCGGAACGCCGAAGGGCGTGATGATCACGATGGAAGCCTTCACGCGCGCGAGCGAAGGCATCGCGGCCGACGTGCAGCGCCGGGTCGGCGGGACGGACAACCGCATGCTGTCCTACCTGCCGCTGGCGCACAGCTTCGAACGGTCCTGGGCCGAGGGCTCGAGCCTGGTCGACGGCCACATGCACCTGTTCTTCGCCGAATCGCTCGATACCTTTCTGCAGGACCTGCAGCGCGCCCGGCCAACGCTGTTCCTGTCGGTGCCGCGGCTGTGGCTCAAGTTCCAGCAGGGCGTCTTCGCCAAGATGCCGCCGGCGAAACTGGATCGCCTCCTCCGCATCCCGGTGCTCGGAAAGGTCGTGGCAGGGAAGATCCGCCGCGGCCTGGGCCTCGATCAGGTGAAACTCGCCGGCAGCGGATCGGCGCCGATCCCGCCCGATCTCATCGCGTGGTACCGCCGCATCGGCCTGCCGCTGTACGAGGGTTATGGCATGACCGAGGACAGCTCGTATTCGCACGTCTCGAACGAGGCGCACAACGCGCCCGGCTATGTCGGGGTGCCGCTGCCCGGCGTCCAAGTGCGGATCAGCGACGAGGGCGAGGTGTTGATCAAGTCGCCGGGCCAGTGCATCGGCTATTACAAGCAGCCCGAGCTCACGGCCGCGTCGTTCACGGAGGATGGTTTCTTCCGCACCGGCGATCTCGGAGAGCGGCGGCCCGACGGACTGCTGAAGCTGACCGGACGCGCGAAGGAACTCTTCAAGACCGCCAAGGGCAAGTACGTCGCGCCGGCCCCGATCGAGAATCTCCTCAACGCCCACCCGATGGTCGAGTTGTCGCTGGTGTCCGGCGTCGGACAGCCCGCCGCGCACGCGATGGTGGTCCTCGCCGAGCACCTGCGCCCGCGCGCGAGCGAGGCCGCCGTGCGCGAGCAGGTCGAGCAGGAGATGCAGGCGTTGCTGCAGGCCGTCAACGCGGCGCTGGCCGAGCACGAACGGCTGCACATGATCGTCGTGCAGCGCGAGCCCTGGTCCATCGAAAACGGTTTTTTGACGCCGACGATGAAGATCCGGCGGGCGCGCATCGAAAAGTCGATGGAACCCCATGTCGACCGCTGGTATGCGACCGGACGCCGCGTTCACTGGCACTGAGGCCCGACGCATCGCCAGCCCCTGCCCCGCCGCGCCGGCCGGCGTCAGAGCCCGACGATGTGCGTATTCGGGCCCTGCCCGCCAAGCGCCTCGTGGACGATGCACCCGATCTCGGATGCCTTGATCGAATCGCTGTCGTAGCGCACTCGCATGATCCGGCGCACATGGGGACTGAAGTCCATGGAGCGGATCCCCGGGCGGCCCCTCAGTGCGTCGGCCAGCCTGGCACGCACGACGTCGCTGGGGTCTGAGCGCACATCGAGCATCACGGTCACGCCTTCGTTTCTCATCGTTGTACCTCCTGGTCAGCGCGCTCGAGCGAGCACGAGCGAACACATTAGGTGGGCAACGTTTCGGAAGGATGTCGCGTGGCCGTCGCTTTGTAGCCGGCCCGTTTCACCGGGGCGCCCGGAGCACGGCCGGCCCGGCCATCCGCGCCACGCGGCGCCGTCCGGGGCGTCCGCCAACAGGGCGTGAAAGCGCTGCAGACCCGGCGCTTCACCCGGCGCCGCGGTCGGCGGCAGCGCCGGATCACTTTCGGAACAATGCACGCTGGCACGCTCCACGAGCGATGCGGATCGATGCGCCCTGCCATGGTGACGACGGCCGTTGCATCGCCTGCTGCACTGTTCATGGCACTGCATCCCTTTGCATCGACGCAGTGGAGCAGTCGCGCAGGGTCAGAGAAATCCCGCGCACGCCGGGTGCGCCATGCTCTCCGGCTGAAGTGACGACTCTGCCAGACACCGCTAGAGTGAGACTTCAGGGGCCCCGGGCCGACCGCGGGCCTGCGCATCCAACGCGAGGGGCACCACGTTGACCCAGGCACTGCTGATCGTCGATATCCAGAACGACTACTTTCCCGGCGGCGCAATGGAACTGGACGGGAGCCCGCAGGCGGCCAGCCAGGCCGGGCGGCTCCTGCGGCACTTCCGGCAGGCGTCGAAGCCGGTCGTTCACGTCCAGCACCTGTCGACCCGGCCCGGCGCGACCTTCTTCCTGCCGGACACGAAGGGCGCTGAAATCCACCCGAGCGTCGCCCCGATCGGCGGCGAAACGGTCTTCCGCAAGAACTACCCGAACAGCTTCCGCGACACGCCGTTGCTCGAGCACCTGCGGCGCAGCGGGATCGACCAGCTGGTCATCGCCGGAATGATGACCCACATGTGCATCGACACCACCACGCGCGCCGCCGCCGACCTCGGCTTCCAGTGTTCCCTTGCCCACGACGCCTGTGCCACCCGCGCGCTGTCGTTCGGCGGCACGACCGTCGCCGCGGCGCAGGTCCACGCGGCGTTCCTGGCAGCTCTGAATGGCGCCTTCGCAAAAGTGCAGTCGGTCGAGCAATTGTGCGCATCGCCCTAGCGACGGGAACCGCCGCCGCTGCCCTGCGGCGGACCGGACGCCGTCACTCGTGTTGACTTCCGACCCGTACTGACCGACAGTCCGCCGCTTCGTGCATCGCGATGACAGGAGAGGAATGAACGAGTTGCGGCACAGGCTGTATCTGGCCCTCGAACCGACGCGGCAAGGAAAGTCCGGGCTGTCTGTGCTCAACCGGCTCATCATCGTCGTGATCGTGCTGTCGGTCGCCTTCGCCGTCCTCGAGAGCGAGCCTTCGATCCATCACCTCGCCCCCCGGTTGTTCGCCGACCTCGAGTTCGGCTTCGGGCTGTTCTTTCTCGTGGAGTACGTGGCCCGTCTCTGGGTAGCGCCCGAGATTCCGGGCTACTCCGGGGGCGTGCGCGGACGGCTGCGGTATGCAATGACTCCGGCTGCCCTCCTCGACCTGCTTGCGGTGGCTCCCCTGTTCATCACCGCCGTCACCGGGGAAGCGTATGTCCTGCGGACGCTGCGGCTGGTCAGGGTCCTGAGGCTCGCAAAGCTGGGTCGATTCACGACCGCGAGCCGCGCGCTGTCAGCCGCGGTGCACGCCCGGCGCTACGAGCTGCTCGTCAGCATCGCCGTCGCCGGGTTCATCCTGCTGCTGACCTCGACCCTGATGTACCTGGTCGAAGGGCACGAGCAGCCCGAGTTCTTCGGAAGCATTCCGCGCTCGATGTGGTGGGCCATCTCGACGCTGACCACGGTCGGCTACGGCGACGCCGTTCCGGCGACCTTGCCGGGGCGAATCCTGGGCGGCATCACCGCCGTCACGGGCATCGGGCTGATCGCGATGCCGGCCGGCATCCTGGCGGCGGCGATGAGCGACGCGCTGCAGGCCAGGCGGCGCGCCGAGCAGCGCCATGAGGACCGCGAGGCCCACGACGCCGGGCACCCGCCCTGAGCACCGCGTTGCCTGGATGGCTGCGTGCGCCCCGCCGCGGCGCGCGTCACGCCCGGAACACAGGCAATTCTTCCAGCTCCCCGGCCAGCCGTTCGTGCAATTCCTTGGGCGGCAACTTGACGAAGTTGCGGTCGAGCTCGAGGACGACCATCCGGCGCGTGTCCGCGTTGAGCGACTTGCGCATGAGCCCCAGGAAGTCCGGCGGCGAAACCAGCACCAGGTGCTCCGCCTCGTGCTGCACCCGCGCCCGCTCCAGCCTCTTTGCGAGGAAGATCGCGAAGTCGATGGCCGCCTGCTCGCGCGGACCCACCTCGCTCTCAACGGCATGGCGCCCCCGGCCGGCACTGTCGAACACACGCCCCGGCAGGTCGCTGGTCAGTTCGCGCGCGAGCATCCGGCCTTCCGGGTGCGCGATCGACTCGAGTTCGACGGGCTGATCGGTCGGGTCGACGATGCTGAAGATGCGCGCCGCGCTGGAATCCGATACGACGATCCAAGTGGTTGCAGTCATGTGGTTTCCTCTCTGCGAAATCCCTGCGCGCGACCTGAAAGGGTTTCACGCATGAGCCTTACAGATTCAACCTAGCTGCCTGGATCGCGTCCGATTTGCCCGCCATCACGTTCTGCCCAACCCGCACCGAAGCGCAGTCACCCGCGCCCCCGGCCGCTTGCCCGGGACCGGCTGCCGGCTAGGTTGTCGCCGGGACCTGACCGGCCATCGCCGCGCCGGCCGCCAGCGCATCGAGGTTCAGGTGGATGAGGCTGCGCGGCGCCTCGACGCGCACCTTGTGCGACAGCACGTCCCGATCGCACAGGCCGAGCAGGCCGACCAGCGCGCCGAGCGCGACGATGTTCGCCACCCGTTCGCTGCCCAGCTCGATCGCGGTCCG